>CAZXNN010000573.1:0-2295 GCA_964641915.1 uncultured Nitrospira sp.
GCGTAGTCCACACCGATTCGTGGAAACGTTCCGATCTTTTTTCTGGCAACCTTTTCCCCTCGATCTTCAAACCAGATGGCTCGTCCCTGTGTCAGGTCAATCTGATGCAATGACCGATCGATACCCAGATCGCGGCAGAGCTTTCCCGGGCCATCTATCAATTCGCCATCCACTTCAATGGCACGGATCAACACGGCGGCAGGAAAATCTGCTCGCTCAGTCACGACATTCAGCATGTGGTACATGCCGTAAATCAAATAGACATACGACATCCCCGGAGGACCAAACAGGACTTCTGTTCTAGCCGTCCGACCTTTCGAGGCATGGCAAGCCTTGTCTTCGGCGCCCACATAGGCCTCCACCTCAACGATTTTTCCGACAATCGTACCGCTCCCATTCTCACGAATGAGGTACTTCCCGATAAGCGAACGAGCCACGATCAACGTAGGGCGGGTGAAGTAGGATTGAGTGAGAATGTTTGACATGGTGAGGCTACGTCCAGCAATCCTAAATTCATGCAGGCCGAGGTTTCAATTCACAATTTCCCGCCGCTCATTCGCCACTGACGCCGCACAACTAAAAATGCCAGGCCACTCCCCCCATGAATGTACGCGGGTTTCCCGGTACGAAATGGATGCCGTTCACGGCGGCCGGTTCAGTTCGGAGCCTTGACTCGAACGCAAAGATTGCCTGTTCCCAGTCCGTATTGAACAGATTTTGGATGAAATAGAATGCTTCCAGTCGGCCATACGGTAGCTTGATCGGGATGCGGTACCGCTGCGACCAGTCAAAGACAATCCAGGACGGCGACTTGATGCTTCGATCTTCGATGAGCGGTCGCACACCCAAATAGGTGGCCTGCAATTGCGAGGTGAGCCCTTCCGGCCACTTCAAAATCGCCGCGCCATAGGCGGTGAATTCCGGAGCCAAGGGGATCGCATCGCCGTTGCGGAACTTCGCTTGCGTCCACGTGAAACTGCCGTTCACATACAGCGGTCCCCAGAGCTGGCCGCGTGCTGCCACCTCAAAGCCTTGTCGTCGGCTCGGACCTCGAATCTCTGTCGTTCCTTCGTCACCCACAAACACCAGTTCCGACTGCAGATCGATACGCCAGGCCGTGAGCATGAGTTCGACCCCCTCGACGCCCCAGGGTCTGGACCGAATGCCCACTTCATAGTTTCTGGATCGAGCCAGTGGAGCACTCCCTATCTGGACGGCAGAGCGGGCATCGTTACTATGAAAGCCTTCTCCATAATTGACGAAGAATTCGGTTTTTGCCCACGGCCCCAGAATCATGCTCATCTTCGGCAGGAGAATCCCTGAACTGGTGTGTCCGGCTGATTGGGCCGCGCAGGTCGCGCAGAGATTGCGTACATCGAAAGTTAAGGTCTCCCAGCGCAAGCCACCCACGAACCGAGCCCACGATATCGGCTGTACCTCGCCCTTGAGGTACGGCGCGTACGAAGCGGAGAGCACATCGCTATAGGTGGTGGTCCCGATCGAGGCGCGCTTCGTTTGTGTCCCCAGCCGAGGATGGATATCATCTACCCTTGCTTGCACGCCGACCGTCCCCACGGTCGGGACTCCCCAGAGCTCCCAGCGTTGCTTGTATCCGACATCACCGCCATACATGACCCGCCGATCGGACTGCTGAATCCCGTCGCCATTCACCGGATCATTTAAGGCGAAGGTGAAATTCGTAAACAAATCCAACCGGTAATACTGACCATACGCATTGGCGAAGAATTGGCCGTTGGTGGTCGTATCATAGTGATAGTTCATGACCCCAGTGGCTCGCAGCGTGGACCCACCTTCCGTCGGATCGACCGCACCGAAGCGATCAAGTGTCCTGTCATCCACGGCTCGTAGCGGGATTTCACCGGAGGCATTCCATTTGGACTTCTGAAAGGTGCCCTTGAGGCTGAATTCGTCGCGACCGGTGAAGCTCGTAGTCAGCTTGCCGAGGACATTGGTGCGGAGATAGCGATTGTCGTTTTCGAACGGGCCATTGGTGTAGTAGTTTTCAACGGCGAACAGGGTTTTGACCTTGTCCTTCGTAGGCGAGAACATGAGCAGATAGCGCTGCGTATCGAATTGGCCGCCGGTCACCTGCGCGATCCCCTCCTGCACCATTTGTCTGGTCTTGAAATTGATCGCCCCTGCCGTCGCAAAATCCCCGATTTCAGGAAGATAGGCACCTTTAGCGACATCGACCCCTTCGATCGTCTCCGGAATAATGAAATTGAGATCGGCATACCCCTGTCCATGCGCATGCGTCCTGAGATTGATCGGCAT
>CAZXNN010000574.1:0-2290 GCA_964641915.1 uncultured Nitrospira sp.
CTGGGCGCCGCGTTTCTCTACGCATTGCGGGATGGCGGCGTATCGCTGCTCACCGCCTGGCAGACGCTCACGCGCCATCCTCCGGATGTCAACGGCTTGATGAGCCTTCACGGCCCGACAAAAAAAACCTATCTGGCGATGCAATTCTGGCGGTTCATATGCCCCGGAATGGTCAGGATCGCGGCAAGAAGCATTGCCGGACCCGACACGGTAGCGTTCGAGGATTCCCGCACCGATACCACGGTCATCGTAATGCTCAATCGCAATCGAACCCCATCGCCGGTTTCGCTGGACCTGGGTTCCTATCGCAATGCCAGGATAGAAGGATTCTTCGTCACGGACGAATCACACGACTGTTCGAAGCGCGAGGGGAGCCATGACCCCAGGGGACTCACCATACCCGCCGAGTCCGTGGTCACGCTGGTCCTGAAGAACGGATCACGGGAGAATTCGACAGTCCGGTGACACGGATGAACGGAGATGGAAGACACCCGCTCAAGGAACTATTTCAAGCGTTCGCGTATATCAATGGCATTCTTTCGCATTCTGCAGCGTTCCTGCCAAGCCTTCATCCCCAGCCGGTTGGCAAGTAGCGTGGAGATGTACAGGGGCATCCCGTATGCCTCGATCTGATACCTCGACCTCCTCCACTTTCCGGTCAGGTACAACTCGCCGGCTTGCAGCGGACCGGGAATCCTGACCGGATAGCCGCTCAGCTCATAACCTCGATCCACCAACATTCTTCCGACCTTTCCCTCAACGAGCTGCAACTCTTCCTTGGAATATGACTTCTTCCATTGGTAAGACAGCTTTCGATCAGGGGGGCCATAGGTTGACCTGGTTGAATAATCAAGCATGCGCTCCGAGTAAGGAACACCGAGAAACGTGCATATCGAACCGAGAACGCCCGGAATATCCTCCACCAGTCGCTCGTATCCAATTTCAATGAATTGATCGTCGGCAAGCGAGGAACGCAGTCTTTCCCATGAGAGTTCGGCATCGCGCCAGATGTCGACCGTGTGATATACGTGGCCACCCCATCCCATGCGCAGGCACGACATTGCCACATCGCGCGGATCACGCAGGAGATGAATGTATCGTGCGTTCGGAAACACGGCCCGGGCGCGATGGAAGTGACGATGCAGATTCATGCTCAAGACGGCATCCTCCCGCCTTAGCTGATCGACGAAGGATTTGATCAGCGCTTCGCAGGAAAGCCGCTTGTCGATCTTCAGGTTCTTTGCCAGGAATATCCGGTTGGTCGACAACCAGCGGGCGTAGGACGCCGTATCGGGAAACGATCCGTCGTCACCAAGCATGTCAAACAGGAAATCGCATTCCCCCGGATTCGAAATGGCCGGGTGGGAGTCAAGCATCAACCTCAGCAAGGTACTGCCAGAACGAACGGGTGAGACCAGGAAGACCGGCGCCGGGTTCTCGCCGACGCCGGACATCTCGTTATCCATGGCAGAACCCTCGATCGCGACCGAACATGCGGCGGTCACAGTTTGCTCGCATAGCCGTTCGGGTAACGCTGGTGCCAAACCCAGGCGGTTTCTATGACCCTCGAAATATCACGGTATCTCGGTTTCCAGCCAAGCCGGGTCGACAACTTCGCAGGATCGGCGACCAGGGCCGGCGCATCGCCCGGACGACGGGCCACCACTTCGAAGGGAATTGTCCGGCCCGTTACGGCCTCGCAGGCCGCGTGAATCTGCTTCACCGACTGACCCTGCCCGGTTCCGATGTTGAATACCTCGGCGGTCTGCGGCGTGGTTGCCGCGATGGCCAGCAGATGTGCCGACGCAAGGTCATCCGTATGCACGTAATCGCGGATGCAGGTCCCGTCTGGCGTCGGGTAGTCATCGCCGAACAGATAGATCTTCTCCCGCTTGCCCAAGGGCACCTGGAGCACCAGCGGTATCAGGTGCAGTTCGGGATTGTGGTCTTCGCCGAACTCGCCGTCGGGGTCGGCGCCCGCCGCATTGAAGTAGCGCAACAGCGTGAACCCCAGACCATAGGCTTGCGCGAAATCCCTGATCATCCATTCGACGGCCAGCTTCGTCCGCGCGTACGGACTACAAGGGATTTGTGCGGCGGACTCGTCCATCGGCGGCTTTGGATTGTCTCCGTAGGTTGCGCAGGTGCTCGAGAACAGCATCCGGTTCACGCCGGCCTGGCGCATGGCCCTCAACAGGCTCAGCGTGCCGCCGATATTGTTGCTGAAATGGTAATCGGGGTTTGTCACGGACTCGCCGACATCGGTTGCGGCAGCGAAATGCATCACGGC
>CAZXNN010000575.1:0-2271 GCA_964641915.1 uncultured Nitrospira sp.
CAACCTCGCTGGCGGCGCCCCACGCCGTATCGTCGAGGGTCGCCAAATACTCCTTCACCGCGCGGCTAGACCCGGCCGGAACGCGATCCCTGCGCCAGTCCTGACCTGCGATCGAACGCTGCTTGTTCGCGTCGGCCGCAATCAGGCTCGCATCGACTGCAAATCCTTCGCCACCAACCAGACCAGCGGCAATGCAGGTCTCGACGATCCGTTCGAACACGCGGCGAAGAACATCTCCATCGCGGAAGCGCTCGTTGCGGGCGCGCGAGAACGCCGAATGATCCGGGATAGCATCCTCGATGCCGAGCTTGCAGAACCAACGATAAGCCAGGTTCACTTGAACTTCGCGACAGATCAGCCGCTCGGAGCGGATCGCAAAGACATAACCCACGATCAGCATCCGGATCATTAGCTCCGGATCGATCGATGGGCGTCCCATGGATGAATAGTGGGCTGAGAGCTCCCCGCGAAGCCAGCTCAGGTCAAGCCCAGTATCGATCTTCCGCACCAGATGATCTTCGGGGACCGCCTCACCAAGATGAAACTCGTAGAACAGCTGACCTTGGTCACTCTTTAGACGGCCCATCATGGATCGACCCCGCCGCGATTCACGTCAACACAACGGAATCACTGTTCGCGGTCCGTCTCAATCGACTTTTGCAACAAAATCGGCCACTTGCAGACATCGGCGGCCTTTCGAGGCTTAGTCCGATCTACCCCCGAAAGCGGATACAACTTCAGCCGCGTCCTCACCTTTCTCAGAATGCCTGTCCTGTTCTCACTATGGCGCACGCCCGTTCCGCTCAATCGGGCCTCTTAACGAACGGCTTTTCAGACGCGGGCGCTTGTGTCTAGGTCCGAAGCACGGATTTTAACAACCGCTTCGATTGCTCGCGGGCGGAATCCAGTACGGTTCCGACCTTTATGCGCCAAGGCTTGATCGACTGCTTCCACGAAGGCTTCGTCTTAATGACCCATTTGTCAAATTCCACCTGGGTAATTGCGTTCAACGCAAGCAACCTTCGTAAGTGAGATTCAACCTCGCGGATCAGCGCCGGCGACGGCTCCAGATATTTCACGATCCCCTTGATCTGCATCATCGAAGCCCGCACTTCCTCTTCCCTCGTCCACTCGACCTTGATCGAAACCGAGGAAATCTTTCGTGCCCACGGGCTGAGCTTGTGCATCACCTGGTGAAAGTGAAAAATATCCTCAACATTGCCACTCTTGAATCCGTGCTTCTCAACCAAGTTGCGCAAAACGAAGTCTTCCTGACGATAGACGTAGTCGTCGTCTATCTCGCCAAGGCCGGGCAGAAAGGCGGCCTTACGGCCCATCTGGCTGCCAGCGTGCGGCCTGATCTCGCCACCGAGGACATCAACATTCGGGTATTCCACCAGAGCCGTGATCCTCTGCGGGCATCCGAACCAGTCGTATTCCTTCTGGTGCGCTCGCATCGCATCGAACCAGCCCGGCGGCAGATAGACATCCGAATGCAGGTAGGCGAACCATTCGGTTTCGACAGCTTCGATCAACTTGCGCAGGCAATAACCGAGCGACACGTAGTTGCTGTGGTCGAGGACCTCGCTCCTCGGAAAACTGCGAGCGATCCTGATCGAATCGTCCTTGCAGCCACCGTCCGAGATAAGAAGTCGGCGGACCGGGATCTCGCGATAGATCGAATTCAGGTTCGCGCGCCAGAGTTCGTTGGTGTGAATGACCGGAATGATGACGTCGATCGCGTTGGCAGGTTCACCCGCGAAGCGATCCTCGAAGGGAGGTTGGGAATAGTATTCTTCAAAAACAGACGCTGTCATTTGCCGATCTTGAGTACGGTTTCCGTCACGCGGTCAATCTGATCGATGCTCATGTTCGATCCAGATGGCAGACAGATGCCACGATTGAAAAGATCTTCCGACACGGACTCGTTGCCGTGCGGAAAATAATCGCAGTGCGCGAACACGGGTTGCAGCTGCATCGGCTTCCACACTGGACGAGCCTCGATGAATTCGGCCGCCAGACGCTGAATCAGCGCGGCAGCGTCAATCCCTGCGTCACGCGAGATGGTGCAGGCGGAGATCCAGTGCGTGGAAAAGCTCCAGTCTGGCTCTGGCATCATCTCAAGCCATCCGACACCGGCAAAGGCGGTGCAATAACGTCGATAGATCTCGCGGCGCGCCTCCACACGCTGCTCCAGAACCTTCAGCTGACCGCGACCGACGCCGGCAAGGATGTTGCTCATGCGATAATTGTAGCCGACCGTGCTGTGCT
>CAZXNN010000576.1:0-2270 GCA_964641915.1 uncultured Nitrospira sp.
AAAATGACAGCAGAGACCTTATTTTATTAACTTAGTAGGCAATGAAAAAGCTGAGCATCGAGATCATCCCACCCAGCATCAACCAATGATGGGCGTCGGCCTGGCGTTTCTTCGCCTGAATCCATCCCAGGATAAATAGACCTGTAAAGAGCGTCGCCATGAACTGGCTCAGGTCCGCGCCAATGGTGGCATGGGTGCCAAGAAATCCAGGATCTTTGAGCCAGTCCATCACACGCTTACCTTGTACCTTTCAGACCCTGTACCACGGCGGTTTTCTCCAGCTCCGTAGCCGAGTCAAACCCCGCTGCGTTCATCCATTGAATCGCGTCACTGGTCTTGTAGCAGCCGCCCTGCTGCGTATTGACCAGGATATGAACCGCAAAGGCCGTCGTCCAGGCAGGGCCGGTCCCTGCCTCGTCCAGAAACCGATCTTTAATGATCAACCGTCCTCCCGGCGCCAGATGTGCCAAGACTTTCTTGACCAAGGCCGCATTCGTCTCGAAGGTCTGATAGTGCAGAATGTCCGACATCAGCACGACATCATAAGGACCGCCGAGGCTATCCGTATTAAAGTTCCCCGGGAGCAGCGCAATCCGCGAGTCGAGACCGGCTTCCTTGACCGTCTTTTCCGTCAAACGTAGCGTCGCAGGGAGATCGAAGACGGTAGCCGTGAGTTCGTGATAGACCTGACAAAATGCAATGGCATTCGTTCCCGCACCACCGCCAAGGTCCAACATGCAAACGGGGCCGGCCAGGCTCAGCCGTTTGGCAAAATCAGGCCCACTTTGCTGCCCGATCCGGTGGAGCACTGCCAGAACGTTTGTGCCCAGTTCAGGATCCGTCTCAAAGACATGTCGATCGACGGCCCGCTGGCCTGTTCGAATGGTTTGCTCTAGCTTTCCCCAATTCTCCCATTCTGCATCATGCAGCAGGAGCAAGTGTCCGATATATTGAGGGGAATGTCTGACAAGATGACTGGCCGCTGCCGCTGAGTTGCTGTAGGCCTCGCACTCTTTATTGAGCAGCCGCATCGCAACCAATGCATTTAAAAGGAGCCCCAGTGTCGGCTCATGGGCGCCTAAACGGCTGGCGACCTCCTGAGCCGTTTTCCCTTTCCCGTCGAGAGCGGAAAAGAGGTCCAGGCGCACACCTGTAAGAAGAATTTTGGTCTCCCAGTAGTACCCGAGTTGAAAAATTTCGGCGAGCGAGAGTTCTCGTGACACACCAATCCCCTTGACGCATTCTGATTCAGGAATTCGGCATCTTACCCAGTTCAGAAAGTGAAAGGCAAGGCGACTCAGCCTGGGGGAAACTCAGCAGAAACACAAAGGGCAGCGGATTGCTCCGCTGCCCTTTGTGGCGGGGTGATCCCGCTAACACTGGAAACCGGCTTACTTGATTTCAGCCTTGAGGTCAGCCTTCCCGCCTTCGGGAACATCCACCTCGAACTCCATCTTCTTGCCCTTGGCGGCAAACGGGTGCCAGGCCACCACTTTGTGCTTGCCGGCCGGAACATCCTTGAGCTCAAACGTGCCGTCTTCCTTCACCACGGCGTAATGCGCATTCGAGACCGGGAGGAAAAACGACTGCATGAACTCATGCTGGTCGCACTGTAACCGATAGAAGCCATCCTTCTCAGCGCCGCCGCGGAAGGTCACCGGCTTCTCCATCTTGTCGCCCTTCTTAGCCAAACCGATATTGAAACCGGTGGCCGAGCTTGAGCCCTTCACGACGAAGCTATGCGGATTGTGAAGCACGCCCAGGGTCGACTTGGGGTCATCTGGGTCGGCATCGGTATTTTCAACACGGAAATTCTTATTGTTCACAACGACGCCGGAAAACGGAAGAAACTCACAGAATGCCGCGGTCACATCCGTTCCCGCGTACCCATCCATGAACGCCTTGTCTTCGATATCGACTACGGCCACGACTGCACCCTTGAGGCCGCCATCCTTACCGACTTCGATGGTCTTCAAGAAACGCTTGTCGCCATCCATCAACCCCTTGTTCGGGTTCTTCGGGCAGAACTTGGGGTTCGGGAACTTGGCGAAGGAGAACTCCTTCTGCTCAGCCTTCCCGGCATAGGTCACTTTCCCGGCAATGGTTCCGCCGGCATTCGCCAACAGCGGGGCTGCCACCAAAGCCACCGCGGCCGCACCAAACACAACTGATAACGCACCCTTCTTCATGAGACTGCCTCCTTGTGATGAACTAACTGCCCTGATTTCTCACTCGTGATTCCCTTCCCTCAATCCACCGGCCTGGCGAGA
>CAZXNN010000577.1:0-2267 GCA_964641915.1 uncultured Nitrospira sp.
CTACCCGTCAGGGTTTTGCCACGGCGTTGGACGTCAGCGCTTATTCACTCGTCGCGGTCACCCGTGCGGCTCTTCCGCTGATGAGCCAAGGCGGATCAGTCGTGACACTCACGTATCTTGGCGCCGAACGTGTTGTCCCGCATTACAATGTCATGGGGGTGGCGAAGGCGGCGCTTGAAGCCACTGTGCGCTATCTGGCCAACGATCTCGGTCCTAAGAACATTCGCGTGAATGCGATTTCTGCTGGGCCGATCAAGACCTTGGCAGCTCGCGGAGTATCCGGTATCAGCAAAATGGTCGATCACCACAAAGAGTTTGCTCCGTTGCGCCGCGCGACCGAGCAAGGCGAAGTTGGAGACACCGCATTGTTTCTCGTCAGTTCATTGGGGAGAGGTATTACCGGCGAAGTGATCTACGTGGATGGCGGGTACAATATTCTGGGGTCACTGGCATCGGTCGAGTGATGTGAGGCGTATCTCGCCTCTCGCTTGCGATTCACGTTTCACGAGATACGCTTCACGGTTTCCGGATCCTACTCGATCGTTCCTCGGAGCGCCTTCAGTCGCCCTGTCTTTTTCTTGCTCTCCAGCCGTCTGGTCTGAGAACCTTTCGTCGGCTTCGTCGCTCGTCGCTTCTTGCGAGGGATGGCCACGCTCTTGATCAAGAGACAGAGCCGTTCCAGCGCATCCTCCCGATTCCGCTCTTGCGTGCGGTGCTGTTGCGCTTTGATCGTAATAACCCCATCCTGCGACACACGGTGGTCTTTGAGCTTCAGCAGTTCCTGTTTGTAGAACGGAGGCAAGGACGACGCCTTGATGTCGAACTGCAGATGAATGGCGGTCGAGACCTTATTGACGTTCTGTCCGCCGGCTCCTTGCGAGCGCACCGCGTGAAGCTGAACTTCTGAATCAGGGATAATGACGTGTGAGGAAATGTGCAGCATAGGAACTGTAGTCTACCGTAGTCAGCTCCCGGTCGTCATGGTCCCTTCGGAGCCGTCACAGGAAAGCTATGGGGAGGGAGGTGTCGAACCCGGTACTTACCGCAACTCTGGGACACGGTCGATGATGCGAAGTCGGACGTCATCGCCGAGTTGAATTTGAACCATTTTGGTCGAAAGGTTTTCGCGGACTTGATTCACGTCGTTCACGGTGAAGCGGATCTGACCACCGCAGCGCTCGACGAGGTGATAGAGCAACAGCGTGGTGAGGTAGCTGACTTCTTCGTCGTTGGCATGCTCGCTGAAGTTCAATATTTGAGGCATGATGGTTTCAATGTCTCCCCGTGGTGAAGAACCTTTATCGCCGAAGCGAGGTCGATCGCACAATGCCCCAAAAGAAGGGGAGCGGCAAGCGACAGTTTTGTACAATTGAACGGGCCATTGGGTGGGGAGCAGTTGGTCCGGATGTCTGGGAGTGAAAGATCCGTTATGTTGTTCGCGGTGAGGGAACTCTTACGGAGGCGGTACGCTGTCTTTGGTTAAAATAAATTGTACCTGATCGGCCAGTTCGTCGAGGAGAGAACGGTTTGGCCGTGGTTCATTGTGCGGCCTACCGTGAAGAAACAAAATCCCCTGCAGGTCTGGTCCTACAATCGCCATGCCTTGACCAGCTAAGGAGCCCGCCACGTAGGTTGCTGTCAGTGCGTTCCCTTTGCGAACGACGGCTCCTGTCGGTTCAAATACCAGTGTTTCGGTAATTGGCTGCGGTTCTCCGAGCAGGGCAAAGAGTTCGTCTTCCGTCTGATTGAGAATCGCGAAGGCAAGCACAAAACCCGCTTCTCTTTCTGAGACCAGGAGCACGGCCGCCAGATTGTCCAGCTGTTCGCCGCGCCATCCTGCTGGAATAAGAAAAGAGGCGACGCCGTTTGGCACGCGAACGCGGGTGCCGGCGCGATAGCTCTGCCCCGCTTGCATGTCGACAGTGGTTGTTCGGGTCGGCGGGGATTGTGCCCAATTGTCTGGTACCCCCAGTATGAAACAACACAGGGCAACCAGGGCTGTGCGAGCGGAGATCGTGACGATCATTCCATGTATAGGCCCAGAACCAATGCCACGGATCAGGGTTGGTAGCTGTCCATCGGAGGACAGGTGCAGATCAAATGGCGATCCCCGTAGGCTTCATCGATGCGGCTGACTGCCGGCCAGAACTTGTTGGCTCTGACAGATGGAGTCGGGAATGCCGCCTGTTCCCTCGTATAGGGACGATTCCAGTCCGTGGCCGTGACGGTGGTAGCCGTGTGCGGCGCATTCTTGAGCACATTATTGG
>CAZXNN010000578.1:0-2260 GCA_964641915.1 uncultured Nitrospira sp.
TTGAGCTTCGCATTCCCGCGATGCGGCGAGCCCGGCTCCATCGTCAAAAATTTTTTCAGCTCCTCAATCGCCTCCGCATGCAACGCCTGGCCGAGAAACGACTGCGCCCGATTGAAATGATCCTCCGACGACGCAGCCCACGGTTCCCCGCCAAGATTTGTCAGCAACAGCGCCTCCGCCTCTTTCGCCTCCGGCGCATAGGCGAACCGGACCCACAGTTGCTTGAGCGTCGTCCGTCCTTCGGCAACTTGACCAGCCCGAAGATAACAAGCCGCCATACGCAGCCACGCTTTCGGCACAAGAGGATCTTTGTCTTTATCGTTGTTCGTCACCGCCTTCGCCAGCCAGCCCAGCGCCTCCGGACAACTCGCCGCTTGATACCAGGCTTCTCCGGCACGGAGCGCCACAAGACTGCTCAAATTGGAATCCGGCACCGCCTGGACCACACTCTCGAACAGTCCGGCAGCCTCTTTCGCATCGCCCAGGTGCAGCATCGCCTCGCCCATCCAGAGACGCAGGTAATCGTCGAGCACGGGAAGATCACGTTGGCCCGCCCGTAAAAACGGCATGGCCGCTGCGGGATTTCGCTCAACCAGCAACACACCGGACAATACCCCCGCACGCTTAGCCCAGACCGAACCAGGGAATCGCTCCGTCACCAAGCGCAACCGCTCCAACTTGAGTGCCGAGACTTGCTCTTTGGTCAGTTGATTGCCCAATCGCTCCTTGGGCTGTGCCGCCGCAGCAAAGCACTCTTCGGCAGATTCGCAAGAACCGGCAGCAGAGGCGTCTCCATTACTCACTTGCGAAGCCAGCGCCCGGTCAAGGGAAGTCCCTAACAGGGTAAAGATCACTGAGGAAATGAGTAACGAGAGAGACGCGATCTTCATAGCCAAATGTAGTAACACATTATAGACCGCAGGGGTAGGAGAGAGCGCTAGATTTCAAGCTGTTGGTGGAACAGGTGCTGCCGATGCCCTGTTCCCTGTGATACTCTCCTAATCTCATTATTGAGACAGGCATATCCCGATGACTGAACCTTCACAGCCACAGACAAACTTACTGAGTCTGACCGAGGCCCAGATGACCACGCTTGTCCGTGGGTTCGACTGGCCTGGGTATCGGACGGGGCAGATTCTGCGCTGGCTGTATCAGCGCCGGGCTCGCACCATCGCGCAGATGACGGATCTTTCACAGAACGATCGTGAGAAACTCACCGCCGTTGCAACCATTCAACGCACGCAGAACTGCACGGTCCTCCAATCATCCGATGGTACGCGCAAATTACTGCTGACACTCGATGATAGCTTGCGCATTGAAACGGTCCTGATTCCCGATGAAGATCGGCTGACACTCTGCGTCTCGACACAGGTCGGCTGTATGCTGGACTGTGGCTTCTGCCTGACCGGCACGATGGGGTTGAAGCGTAATCTCAAAGCACATGAAATCGTCGATCAGGTACTGACCGCCCAGGATCAGCTCACGGGCGAAGAACGGCTCACTAACCTCGTGTTCATGGGCATGGGCGAGCCACTGGCAAATAGTGAGGCGCTGTCCGCCGCAATCCGCTGCCTGACAAACAAATCATGGGGACTGGGATGGTCGCCGCGCCGCATTACGGTCTCAACTGCAGGACTTGCCACCCGGTTGAAAGACGTGGCTGCGCTCGGGGTGAATCTGGCGATTTCTTTGAACGGCACGACAGAGGAGCAGCGGCAACAGTTGATGCCCGCAGCCAGTCAGATCGCCTCGCTCAAAACCCTCATGGCCGCTTGCCGACGATATCCGCTCCCTCCCATGCGACGGTTGACGTTTGAATATGTCCTGCTTGCCGGTGTGAACGACAGCGATGACGACGCCCGGCGTCTTATGAAGCTACTTACAGGCATCCGGTGTAAAGTGAATTTAATTCCGTTCAATGAATTTCCGGGGAACGTCTTCCGTAGACCGGCCGATAATCGCGTGTTCACATTCCAGGCGATACTGACCCGCGCCGGCATCGACGCGTTCATTCGTAAAAGCCGGGGACGCGACGTGCTGGGCGCCTGCGGCCAATTGGGCAATGTTCCGGCCGGCCAGGCGTCCGTTGCCTTGACACAAATCGAATCCCGTTGTTAGCATGCCTCGTGCGACTCACCCAACTATGAAGTCACAACACCACAGTCATCGATCAGTCCTCTTCGCCGTACTCACTCTCTGCCTATGGACCGGAACGAGCTACGCGGCTGAGCCCCACGAATATCTCTTGTCTAATGGGATG
>CAZXNN010000579.1:0-2258 GCA_964641915.1 uncultured Nitrospira sp.
GGTTCGGGATTCCCCGCCCCAAAGGGATGCAACGAAGCAATCTCCCGGATGAGACGCATATTCACTTCCGTCAGCGAGACTTCGGAATCGAGATGCAGCGTCGGAATGGCCTTTCCCGTCGAAGACCAGGCCCCGGCCACCGCGGCAAAACGTGCCCGGAACTCCGGCAGGCGGGATTCGTGGATCGTCATGCCTGCCGCGCTCGGGTGCCCGCCGAAGGCCACCAGCAGATCCTTGCACGAGGCCAAAGCTTGATACAGGTCGAATCCGGGGATTGTCCTGGCCGATCCTTTGCCGATTCCCTGCTCGTTGATGGCCATCACAATCGCCGGACGATGGTACCGCTCCATCAACCGGGCCGCCACAATGCCGACCACGCCGAGATGCCAGCCACGGGAAGCCAGAACGATCGCCGGCGGCGCCTCGCCGTCCCCGAGCGCGGCGACCGCCTCGCGCATGATCTCTGATTCAAGATCCTGCCGGCGTCGATTGAGCTGTTCCAATTCCTGTGCGAGCTGCATCGCCTCCGATTCGGACTCGGTCGTCAGCAACTGCACGCCTTTAATCGCATGATCCAAACGCCCTGCCGCGTTCAGCCTGGGCCCGAGCTTGAATCCCACCGTTTCCGAAGTGCAGTCACGCGTCACTCCGGCGACCTGCTTCAGCGCGCGAATCCCGCAGCGAGCCCCGCGCGACAGTTGCCGCAAGCCTTCCTGGACAAACCCCCGATTCTCATCCTGCAACGGCACCACATCAGCAATCGTCGATAAGGCCACCAGATCCAGCAGCGAGTCGAGCGCCACCGTTCCCTGGCCATAGCGCTGCCGATAGGCGTCGGCCACCTTGTAGGCCAACCCGCCGGAACAGAGCCCGCGGAACGGATAGCGCGCCTCCCGCCGATGCGGATTCATGACCGCCAACGCCGGCGGCATCTGCTCATCGGTTTGATGATGGTCTGTGACGATGACGTCCATGCCCAGCTGATTAGCGACGGCAATTTCATGGTGTGACGTGGTCCCGCAATCCGAGGTGACCAGCAGCTTCACCCCCTCTGCAGCCAGCGTCCGCACCGCGCCTTCATTCAAGCCGTACCCTTCGCGAACCCGGTGAGGCACATAGGCCTGCGCGTTGGCGCCGAGCCCGCGGAAAAACGAATAATAAATACTCGTGGCGGACATTCCATCGACGTCATAGTCGCCATAGAAACAGACCCGCTCTCCATGTTGCACCGCATAGTGCAATCGATCGATGGCGGCTTCGATATCAGGGATTAAAAAAGGATCGTGCGCCTGGAGCGGGGTCATCCAGGCGGTGGCCTCATCGGGCGTGGTGACGCCGCGCGCCAACAACAGCGCCGCGGTTGCAGGCGAGATCGACAAGGCCTTGGCCAATGTCGCCCGCCGGTCGGGATCGATATCACGAAACACCCAGAGCTTAGACGTCATCCATGCCTCAGTACGGGCTACAGGCGAATAGGGGCAACGGGTCGGATACCGCGGATGGTAAATGCTCACCATCCCTTTGTCAAACCATGCGAAAACGGTCGACACCGAGAAGATCAGAGGCGGATCATGTACCGGACGGAGAGGGCAATGAGACCAGCGGAGTGAGGGAAATGAAGAAGGGGGAACGCGAACCGGACGGTCGCTATTCCCCCCCTTTTTGCACGTAGTTCTTGACGAACTCTTCGGCGTTCTTTTCGAGGACCTCGTCGATCTCATCGACGAGCTTGTCGATATCTTCCGTGAGCTTCTTCCCGGTCTCAACGACCTTCGGATTCGCCTTGACCTCGTCTTTCGATTGAGGCTCGCGTTTCGGCTCCTGCTTGCGCTCCTGTTTTTCCATCCGAGCACCTCCCGTAGTTCTGGGAAACTCTCGAGGACCAGCGCGGGGCGTGATCCCTTGCGATCACCTTACCCTAGGGTTATTTCAGCCGTCAAGCCAAGCCTCAATACCGCGAAGCGTCGCTCGTCTCTCGTCGTTCGCAGACGAAATCTTCCTCCCCTGCGAGAGACGCCTTACGCTTCACGAACGACGCTATTTCACAATCAAGGACACAATGAGCAACGCCACGATGTTGATGACTTTGATCATCGGATTGATCGCCGGACCGGCTGTGTCCTTATAAGGATCTCCAACTGTATCACCGGTCACTGCGGCTTTGTGAGTATCGCTGCCCTTCAGGCCCTGCTCTTCAATGTACTTCTTGGCATTGTCCCAGGCGCCGCCGCCGCTCGTCATCGAGATCGCCACGAATA
>CAZXNN010000580.1:0-2258 GCA_964641915.1 uncultured Nitrospira sp.
CGCGAAAATTCAGATCGACAATCAGGAGGTCCAATGGATCAGACAAGCGTTGCCGCTGCCGGCGCGAAGATCAAGAACCTGCGCTGGTATATCTGCGGCCTGCTCTTTTTCGCCACCGTGGTGAATTACATCGACCGGCAGGTGCTTGGCGCGCTGGCGCCTGAGTTGCAGCAGAAGATCGGGTGGACGGAATCGGAATACAGTCAGATTGTGATCGCCTTTCAGGTGGCATACGCGGTGATGTTTCTGGTCTGGGGCGGTGTGCTCGACCGCATCGGCGTGAAGCTCGGTTTCGCGATCGCGCTGATCATCTGGTCGCTGGCGGGCATGGGGCATGCGCTGGCGGCGAGCGCGATCGGATTCAGCATCGCGCGTTTCTTCCTGGGCATCGGCGAGGCGGCCAACTTCCCCGCGTCGGTCAAAACGGTCGCCGAATGGTTTCCGAAAAAGGAGCGCGCGCTCGCGACCGGGGTCTTCAATGCCGGGACAAACGTCGGCGCGATCATTGCCCCCTACACGGCCTTGAAACTGAGCGAGAATTTCGGCTGGCAGAGCGCGTTTATCTTCACGGGCGCGGTCGGCTTCATGTGGCTGATCTTCTGGTGGTGGCTCTACAAGAGCCCGGAACAGCATCCGAACCTGTCGGCCGAGGAGTTCAAACAGATCCGCGAGGGAGAAGCGGCCGAGACCACGGAGAAGACGCCCTGGCTGCCGCTGCTCAAATACCGGCAACTGTGGGCCTTCTCCCTGGGGAAGATGCTGACGGACCCGGTCTGGTGGTTTTATCTCTTCTGGCTGCCCAAGTTCCTCAATAAGAACTACGGCGTCAAGGGAACAGACCTGATCCCCTATCTGACGGCGGTCTACATCATCGCGGATGTGGGTTCGGTCGGCGGCGGATGGATCTCTTCGAAGCTCATCAGCCTTGGGTGGACAGTCAACCGGGCGCGGAAGCTGACGCTCTTCGTCTTCGCGTTCGTGATGCCGCTTGTGACGCTGGCCTATTATGCCAGGGACGCCTGGACGGCCGTGCTCCTGATCGGCATCGCCGCCGGCGCGCACCAGGGATGGTCGGCCAATCTGTTCACGTTGACGGCGGACATGTTCCCCCGCAAGGCGGTTGGCTCGGTCGTGGGCATCGGCAGTTGCGCCGGCGCGATTGGCGGCATCCTGCTGCCGTTCTATGCGGGCAAGGTGCTCGACAAAAATCCGAGCTATTATCTGCCGATGTTCATCATCGCCGGCGGCGCCTATCTCATCGCCTGGGCGGTGATTCACCTGCTCGTGCCGAAGATGGAGCCGGCCAACATCGAGTGAGCCGGCGCCGGCATCATCGTAACACCGCCTTGGCGGCGGCTTCGCCGCCGTCATTGGCGGCCGGTTTCAGTCCCCGGTTTCAGTTTGAGGATGTGGGCCATGATGTTGTAGACATCGACATTCGGGAACGGGCCGATGGTCCGGTTGATTCATTTTGTGCGCATAGGGAAAAGTGACATGATGGCGCAAGGAAGGAGGCTAAGATGATCATCATCGAGGAAAAAGACCTGGCGAAATTACCGATCACGGTTGATCCCGACATCGTCAGCGGCTCGCCTGTGTTTCAGGGCACGCGCGTCCCCGTCGAAGCCTTGATTGGCAATCTGGAGGCCGGCTTGACGCTAAACGAGTTTTTGGAAAACTTCCCGACCGTCACCCGTACACAAGCGCTGCAAGTGCTTGAATTTTACAGAGTGACTCTTTCGAAGCTGGGGAAGGCTGCATGAGGATCCTCCTGGATGAGTGCACTCCGGCCATCGTCAAAAAACACCTGCCACATTTGGCGATATTCACAGTTCAGGAGATGGGTTGGAGCGGCATCAAAAACGGCGCCCTTCTGAGTTTGGCAGAGGTCCAGTTCGATGTTTTCGTCACGACCGACAAGAACCTCCGTTATCAGCAAAACTTATCCGCCAGGAGTTTGGCATTCATTCAGCTCCCAACCAATCAAGTCCCGATCGTTGTCGCATTGATCACGGAAATCGAAGCATCTCTGACGACAATCCAATCTGGGGACTTCGTCGAAATCTCCTTGCCGACCCCATAGATCAGCGAACGCTCATCACCGGAAGCGACAAATGCGAGGGAGCCCGCTTCGACCGGTGGATCCGCTGCGTCGCCGGGACGTAATCCTCGTTCTTCGCCTTGAAGATATTCGGGACGAACTTCTGCGGATTGCGGTCGATCACCGGGAACCACGTGCTCTGGACCTGAACCATGAT
>CAZXNN010000581.1:0-2254 GCA_964641915.1 uncultured Nitrospira sp.
TCTCAAGAAAGACCTCCTCACCGAGCACTCTAATATGGTGACGGAACAGCTCGATCTGGGCGACTGGATCGGAGTCACCGGCACGCTCTTCCGCACCAAAACCAATGAGTTCACCGTGGAAGTGCGCGAACTGACGTTCTTGAGCAAAGCGCTTCGGCCGTTGCCTGAAATGTGGCACGGGCTCACCGATGTCGAAACACGCTACCGGCAACGCTATGTCGATCTGATTGCCAATCCGGACGTCCATAGCATCTTCGCTATCCGCAGCCGCATTATTGCGGGCATCAGGTCCTACCTGATCGAACGCGGATTCCTGGAAGTCGAAACCCCGATGATGCACCCGATCCCAGGCGGCGCAGCGGCAAAACCCTTCGTGACCCATCACAATGCGCTCGGCATCGATCTCTATTTGCGGATCGCACCGGAGTTGTATCTCAAGCGGCTCATCGTCGGAGGCTTTCCCCGCGTGTTTGAAATCAATCGCAACTTCCGCAACGAAGGGATCTCCACGATTCACAATCCAGAATTTACGATGCTGGAGTTCTACGTCTCGTATGCCGATTATCAGGACCTGATCATCCTGACCGAGGACCTGGTGTCCAGCCTGGCCCAGCAAATGCTCGGCAAAACCGTCATCGAGTATCAAGGCAAAGAAATCACCTTGACAGCACCTTGGCGGCGCTGGTCCTACCACCAGTCCATCCTGGAAGTGAATAATCTCGATCCATCTGTCTTGCAAGACAGGGACAAGGCCGCTGCTGCCGCGAAATCCCTCGGCATCCAGATCGACCCCAAGGCCACGCTCTTCAATATAGTGAACGAGATTTTCGAAGAAACGGTCGAGCCCAATCTGATTCAACCGACGTTCATCACCGACTACCCGATCGAAATTTCCCCCCTCGCGAGGCGGAAGGATTCCAATCCAGCTCTCACCGACCGGTTTGAGCTGTATATCGCCGGACGGGAAATCGCGAATGCCTTTTCCGAGTTGAACGATCCACTTGATCAGCGGGAACGATTCGAAGGCCAGGCGGCCCAGCGCGAAGCCGGCGATGAAGAAGCGCATCTTGTCGATGAGGATTTCTTGCGTGCGCTGGAATACGGAATGCCGCCGACCGCCGGGGAAGGCATCGGCATCGATCGCTTGATTATGCTGTTCACGAATCAGGCCTCGATCCGGGATGTGGTCCTGTTTCCTCAACTCCGGCCGGAGAAATAATCACCCATGTCGATGCCCTATGAAATCTTTGTCGGCCTTCGATATCTGCGCGCGAAGCGACGGAACCGTACGATCTCACTGAATACGTTCGTGTCGATCGCCGGGATTACGCTTGGCGTGGCCGCCCTGATCGGAACCGTCGGCATCATGACCGGCTTCAAAGAGGATATTCAGGCCAAGATTCTCGGGACCACAGCCCATATCATCGTGCAGGATCGGATGAAAGACGGCATGTCCGACTACGAACCGACCACGAAACAGATTGAAGCCGTCCAGGATGTCGTCGCCGCCACACCGTTTGTCCTGAAGCAGGTCCTGCTCACCACGCCGAACGGCGTCCAGGGTATCGTGCTTCGCGGGATCGACCCCCAGCGGGAAGGGCAGGTCACCGAACTTGCCAAGAACCTCGGAACCGGCGAACTGTTCGACCTGAGTAAACCCGTCAAGATCAAGCAGCCCCCGGCCGATGATCCGACCGGTCCGGCCGTCGAAACCGAGAAACCGGGCATCATCCTTGGAAAAGAGCTGGCCATGCGCCTCGGAGCTTTCGTGGGCGACACAGTCAACGTGGTCTCGCCCGTCGGCCCGATCAGCGCCATGGGCATGGTGCCGAAGATTCGCACCTTTGCCGTCGTCGGCCTCTTTCATTCCGGCATGTACGAATACGATTCCTCGTTGGCGTATATCGACCTTGCCGAGGCCCAAAAGTTCTTCAATATGGGCGCGACCGTCTCCGGCATCGAAGTGAAAGTCACCGACGTCTTTCGCGCCAACGACATCGCTCACAACATCGAAGGCTCATTGGGATTTGTCTACGGCGCGAGAGATTGGATGCAGATGAACCGCAATCTCTTTTCAGCGCTCAAGCTGGAAAAGACGATGATGTTTCTCCTGCTCGTCCTGATCACCATCGTCGCCTCGTTCAATATCGTCAGCACACTCACGATGATCGTGACGGAAAAACAAAAAGAGATCGCGATTCTGAAAGCCATGGGCGCCACGAGGAAGAGCATCCGGCGCATATTTATGCTGAAC
>CAZXNN010000582.1:0-2247 GCA_964641915.1 uncultured Nitrospira sp.
AACATGACGCCGTCTTCAGGAGCCGTGAGGGTGACGGTGCGTGATCCTGGATGCCCGGAGTACACTTCGCCTAAATCCTTCGGCTCTAGCGGCAGCGAAAATGAAACTGGTGTCAGGCTGTTCGCCGAGGGCTTCAGGGGAGCAGGTCCCGACGGAACGCCTGCCGCTGTCTTGCCGGTCGGGTCGATGGCGCGGGGAGTCACTCGTTGCGGGGCCAGCGCCGACGAACGCAGTGCCTTCATTCGCACAACCTCCGATTTCCAATCGGTCTTAAGGATTTCCTTGAGTTCGACCGGTGAAGCCAAGCCGCCGACTGCCGTGATCGGCAATATCCCGGCTTGCACATCGGCCAGCGCCTGAGCGACGACCTGCGGGTGATGCATAGCCAGATAGTTCCACGTGACCCATCGCCCTGGCCCAGATGCCCGCGCCCCGGGAGTGGGAGCCGCGGGTTTCAGAGCGGCGACCGATGAGGGGACTTTGATCGGTTGAAGTTGATTCGGGGATTCGGCCAGCTGGCGCTGCTGCGCATAGGCCTGTTGCATCTGTACTCGGCTCAATCGAGAGAAGCTGGTCGCTCTGGATGTAACGCCGCTCATGCTGCCGATCGCTTCCCATCCCGTGTTCTCCGGTAACAACAACACAAGATGTACCTGGTCGTCATTCCCTTTTTCGGTGACGACCATAGCGATCGGCGCTGGCACTGCCCCCTCATGTGCGGTGGAGGATGCCAGAATAAACAGCGAGCCTTTTTCATCCGTCGGTCGATCGGCTGGCGTGAGTCGAAGCTGCGTCTCGTGGGCTTCGACGCGATAGGTGCCGGAAGCGACCACCAGATCCAGACCGTCGGGCCCGCTGAAATGCATGGCCCGATCAAGCGTGATCGTGGGGGCCGGCTGATCGGCCTGCACCATGGTGATGGGACCGGCAAGTACAACCAGGCCGATCAGCGCGAGCAACATCCAGTTGTTCCACCAACGGAATTTCGTGTGGTCATCATCATGAGCCTGCTGGCACATGGTGCCTCCTTGTGGCAGATGATTCAGAATCGTCCTACCGCCTTCCGACCCATTGTCTTGAGCTTGTCCTCGTCGCCGGCGGTTTCTTTGGCCCCGAGAAGTTTAAGAGGTCCGACGCCTGTGTTTCGTGCAGACCCCGGCCATGCTCATCGCCCAGCGCCCAGCGCCATTCCGTTCTCATGTGTGTCTCCTGCACAGTTGGATGTGGCCTCATCTTCCCATATTCCCAATGATCTCCTGCTGGGCGCTCTTTCGTTTGGCGGAGATGCAGCAACCGCTTGCGACGGGAGCCGGTACTGTCCGCTTGAGAAAACATTGACCATTTGCAGCGGGAGACAAGGGTTTCCCGAAGGTGAATGCTTGGCAGGCGCCGTCAGCCGAACAGATCGAGCGGCAGGCCTCAGGGCTTACCGTTGCCCGTTGCCCATAGTCCCCTCCAGGGCGATCAGTGTTGTACTCCAGATGAAAAGGCTCGTTCATTGCGGCAAGCATGTTGCGTGCGAGGGCGACAGCCATTGCGCGCTGCGACAGGAGGCTCTGCAGAGCGATCATCTCGAGCTCATTATCCCGAGAGACAGGCGAGTTCACCGAGCCCAGCGCTCCCGCTCCGACGCGATAGTTGGAGGACACGTTCGCTGAACCGGTCGTGGGTCGCTGGCCGGCCGTTCCGTCGCCGAACTGCAATTGCCCCGTTGCCGGATCAAGCAGATAGGCGAGCTGGTAGTGGCGGCGTGGTCGGACGACCCCGCGAGAGTGCACGCCGCTCAGTGACCCGGTTGCCTCGAGCGCCGTGCCATCGGGGACCAGCAACACCATAGTGCGGACATCGTCGCTCGAGTCGAGGAGCAGGGGAATCGGTGCGGACAGGTCGATGTCATGCGTGACCTTGTCTGCCGAAATAATCAGCGGCGCTCCCCCTTTACGTGGCACAATCTTCAGCTGCGCCTCCGCGGTCTTCTCCACGAGATACTCATCCGGCGCCGCCAGAACTGGCTTGCCGTCCGGTGCGGTGAAGTGGATGGCGATGGTCAATTCCACGCTCGACGAGGACTGAGCGTCTGCGGCAGCGCTCACGGAAACACCACCAAGCATCGCTGCGGCGATCAGGAGCAGAAGCTGTCGTTTCCGCATGGTTGTCTCTTTAATCGGTAGGAGACGTTAGAATCGTCCTACCGCCTTCCGACCCATTGTCTTGAGCTTGTCTTCGTCGCCGGTGGTTTCTTTGAGG
>CAZXNN010000583.1:0-2237 GCA_964641915.1 uncultured Nitrospira sp.
ATGCGCAGGACTCCGTGGGTGACCAGCAAAATGACCAGGGGAATCACGAGCGTCGTGACGAATCCGGTCGACCAGGTGAGCGGAGAGAAGTTTTCTTCCTCCTCCTGCTGATCGACATGCGGGACGTGCGGTTCTTGTCGGGCTTTATGAATGACGTTCCCGCAATTCAAGAAGACCGTCGCTTTGAAGAGGCCGTGGGCGATCAGATGGAACACCGCCAGCGAGAAGGCGCCCAATCCGCACTCCATGATCATGTAGCCCATCTGACCGATCGTCGAAAAGCCGAGCGTTTTCTTGATGTCGTTCTGCGCCAGCATCATTGTGGCGCCCAAGATCGCCGTCAGTGTCCCCACCACAAAGGCCACATGTAATGTCGTCGAGCTGAGCCCGAAGAGCGGCGCCAGCCGGTTGATCAGGAAGCCGCCTGCATTGATGATCCCCGCGTGGAGCAGGGCATGCACGGGCGTCGGTGCATACAGCGATCGGGGCAGCCAGAAATGGAGCGGAAACTGTGCGGATTTCCCCATGGCTCCGATGAAAACGAGCAGGGTGACGGCCGTCGCGGCACTGATGTCCAGTCCGGGCCAGAGCGAGAGCGAGACCGGCCTTTCAATGGCCCGCGCGAAGAGTTCTTGAAATTCCAGCGTGCCGTAGACGCGATACGCCAGGACGATTCCAGCCAGAAAGGCGGCATCGGCGACGCGCAACAGCGTAAAGGTGTTGAAGGCGCCCTTGAGCGTGGCCGGATGCTCATGATTGTGTGCGAGGAGATAGAGCAGATAGCTCAAGATTTGCCAAAACAGAAACAGCATCATCAGATTGGCGCTGGAGACCATGCAGATCAGGACGAAATCTGTGAAGCAGATCAGGGCCAGATACCGGCGTACGTGGCGATCCTGATACATGTAGCCGGTCGAGTAGACAAAGATCAGGGTGCTCACACCCGCGATCAAGGTCATCATAACGGCACTCAGCCGATCGATGTAGAAGCCGATCGGGAACACGAGCGAGGCCACCGACCCTGGATCGTAGAATCGAATGGAAATGGGCCCCTGCACGGCGACGACATAGAGTGTTCCGACGGCGCCGCAGCAGGCCGCTCCGACCGGATAGGCCGCGATCTTCGCACGCAGATCGCGCGTCTCGCCGGGACCGATCAACACGATCAGCGCAGCCGCCAGCAATAACAATGGGATCAGAAGCACGAATGACACAGGTACTCCATGACACCGGAACGTGATGATTTCTCTTCGCCCCTCGGGCCGCCCCGGCATCGGGCGGTTTCAGACCGATTCAGGGGCCCGGGCGTCGTCCATCATTAGTACGTTGTCTAGACCATCGTCAAGCGCGGAGTCGGACCGAATCCGTTCCGGCGGACCTGACATCGTTCGCGCGCGTACTTCCCGCGGCGTCTTCCGGGAAGCGACGGCCCCTATCGTTCGGTGCGGTGGTCGAGACGACGCGCGGTCTGTGCGATGGCCTGGCCGAATCGGTCATAGAGGCCGTCCACGTACAGCTGGTTCATGAACAGGACGTAGAGGCGGATCCGCAGGCCTGCGACCCAGCCCGGCACCCAGACGGTCCGGCCATGGGCGCGCAGATAGAGATAGCACCAGCTCAGGACCGTCATGACTGTGGCTAACAGGATTATGAGGTCAAAAAGCCAGCTGGGAAGCGCGGCGGCCTTGAAATATGATGCGACCTCGTTCGAATCGGGATACAGGAAGGCCGTGAAGGACTCGACGGCAAAGAGATACATGAACACCACAAAAAGGAGCGTGATCAGCATCGCGGCCGATACTTCCCAGGAAGGCACCGCGCGCAGGCGAGTGAGCGTCAAAATGGCTTGCGAGGACGTGATCCAAATAAAGAAGAGGAAGATGACCGTGCCCTGGGATTCCAGCAAGGGAATGCGCAGGATGCCGTGGGTAACCAACAAGATCAGCAGGGGGATCATCAACGTGGTCAGAAATCCGGTCGACCAGGTGAGCGGGGAAAATGCCTGCTCCTCTTCCTGCCGGTCGGCATGAGGGAAATGTGCTTCCATTCTGGCCTTGTGGATCACATTGCCGCTGTTCAGAAACATCGTGGCCTTGAACAGGCCGTGGGCGATCAGGTGGAAGACGGCGAGTGAAAATGCGCCCAAGCCGCACTCCATAATCATGTAGCCCATCTGACCGACCGTCGAAAAGCCGAGCGTTTTCTTGATGTCGTTCTGCGCCAGCATCATTGTGGCG
>CAZXNN010000584.1:0-2233 GCA_964641915.1 uncultured Nitrospira sp.
ACCCCACATCCCTTTTCCCTGCACGCGAAGCACGTCCGGCTGTTCATCAATGTGAATGCCCAAGGCTTGGAACGCGCGCATCGTGTTCAAGCAGTCTTCCCCGCGGCAGTAGCTGGATAATCGGCTTTCGCCCTCGGCCAGCGAGGTCAAGATGATAGCCCGATGCGTCACGGACTTATCGCCGGGCACCGCAAGGGTTCCGGTAAGTGCGCGGCCTGGGATGATCGTCAATGAAGCCATGGTTCAGTTACACCGTCACAGAAGGACGAACGTTCAATTTCTCGCGTTCGGATTTGGCCCGTTCAAGTGCCTTTTCGATTCCAGCTCCATCACCCGCATGGACCAGGCGCCGGAACTCTTGGAGCGATTCCTGATAGGCATCGATGAAATGCACCACGTTCTCGCGATTCCAGAGAAAGATATCCCGCCACATCTCAGGGGAACTGGCCGCAATTCTGGTCGTATCCCGCAACCCGCCTCCGGAATGAGCGGCCAAGTCGAGCGAGGTAATTTCATGGTCACGAAGATTCGCCAACGCTGTGATCAGAGCGAAGGCCGCAACGTGCGGCAAATGACTCACGGCGCCCAGAATCTGATCGTGCACATGCGGATCCATCGTCAGCACGATCGAGCCCGTCTCCTGCCACAATGCCCGTACCCGCTCCAAGGCTTGCGCATTGGTCTTGGGCGTAGGTGTCACGATACAGCGCGCGCCCTGAAACAACTGATCGGTTCCTGCGGCCACGCCCGTTTTTTCTTTTCCGGCAATTGGGTGCGCCCCGACGAAATGGACCCCGGCCGGCATGCTGGCTTCGGACTGTTCCACCAGCAGGCCCTTCACACTCCCGACATCGCTCACGATGGCTCCGGGGGAGAGGCACAAGGCCCATTCCTTCAGGTGTTGGTCATAGGTATCGACAGGGGTAGCCAGAATCACGAGATCCGCGCCACGCACACCTTCCTTAGGATCGGCGACGTAACGATCGATCGCGCCCAACTCGACGGCCGTCTTCAGATTCTCCACCCGCCGGCCAACGCCGACCACCTGATCAGCCAGCCCCTTGCGGCGCAGGATCATCCCGAGTGATCCGCCGATCAGCCCCACCCCGATAATCGCGACCTGTTTAAAATGAACTGCCATACCTACCTTGCTCGATTCTTTCCGCGAAAAACCTTGGTGTTCCGGGCAATCGCAGGCTGTTCAAAATGGCCGTCCAGCAAGGCCGCAGCAAGCGAAGAGGCGAAGCGTACTCTCTTCCGTACGTTGAGCCTCTGAGCGTCGCGAGAACGCCGCTGGCGGACTTTTTCAACAGCCTGTTATATTTCTCGCCCGACCGCTCGTCCAATATTCCCAAGATCGTGCATCAGCTCTTTGAACTTTGACGGCTTGATCGATTCCTCTCCGTCACACAAGGCACATTCCGGATTGGAATGAACTTCGATCAATAACCCGTCGGCGCCGGCCGCAATCGCCGCCTTGGACATGGGCGCGACCAGCTGCCATTTCCCTGTGGCATGACTGGGATCGACAATGACGGGAAGATGCGACAGTTCTTTCAGCGTCGGAATCGCCGCCAGATCCAACGTATTGCGATACTGGGTTTCAAACGTCCTGATGCCCCGCTCGCAGAGCATGACGTTGCGATTGCCGCGCGACATGATGTACTCCGCCGACAGGAGAAACTCTTTGATGGTCGCCGACAATCCGCGCTTCAACAGCACCGGCTTGTCGTAGGCCCCGACCTCCTTCAGGAGTTCGAAATTCTGCATGTTGCGGGCGCCGATCTGAATGATATCGGCCTTCTCCAGAAACAGCTCAATGTCTCTCGTGTCCAAAATCTCGCTCACGACCGGCAACCCCGTTTGCTTCTTGGCCTCAAGCAGATAGTCTAGCCCTTCACGGCCCAAGCCTTGGAAGGAATAAGGCGACGTTCTTGGTTTATAGGCTCCGCCACGCAGCACCGAAGCTCCGGCGGCCTTCACTTCATGGGCAATCCCGACCGTGAGTTCAAGGCGCTCCACCGCGCAGGGGCCCGCCATAATGACCAACTTCTTCCCGCCGATCTTCACCCCGCCCACATCGATGATGGTCGGTTCCTTCTTGAATTCCCGGCTCACCAGTTTCCAGGGAGCAAGAATCGGCAGAACGCTTTCCACCCCGGGCAGCGCAGTCAATGGCTGATTGTGCAAAATCCGATCGTCACCGATCACCCCGATGATCGTGCGCTCCTGA
>CAZXNN010000585.1:0-2233 GCA_964641915.1 uncultured Nitrospira sp.
GGCGAACGATGGCCAGGGTGGCCTCCTCGCCTGCCGACGCAGCCAGTTGCCGGACGCCACTGTTGCCGATACCACAGCCTGCCAGGGTGGAACCCAGCCCGAGGATGGTCTGATACAAACCCATGAGCCCGACGCCAGCCGGCCCCAGCAGCACGGCCAGCACCTTCACCTTGATGATGCCGATGGCCATGTTGATGACCGAAGCGCCACCGGTGATGGCGCTGGAACGAAATATCTGGCGATGTGACCCATTATTCATATCAGTCAATAACCATAATCACGCGTGCCGGATTTCCACCAGCTACAACACCAGGCGGAATATCTTTTGTAACGACAGAACTATTTGCAATCACTGAGCCTCGACCGATGGTTACCCCTTTAAGCACCCGCACGTTAGAGCCAAGGAAAACGTCATCTTCGATCACCACCGGCCTAGCCCACTCTGCTATTGACCGCATTCGATCATCGACATGGATACCATGGAAGTCGCTGTCGAATATTTCAACACTTGTTCCAACCAGCACACGCTGTCCAATCGTGATGGAAGTGTGTTCTGCGATTGCGATGAAACCATTGTTAATCCAGGTTCCGTCACCAATGTATATCTGGGCGGTGCTATTTCTTGCTTCTAAGTACGCATAGGTAGAAAAAAACAGTGGCGATGGAAAAACCCCGATTTTGACCTGACCGGAAAAACAAATTTGACCGAAGCCTACTGTTTGCAACGGCTGAAAAAGAGTCGGTTTACCTTCAATATGCGTGGCAGAGAGCGATCGATACATAAGGATTCGAAGCCCCTGAAGCAGCCTACAGCCCTCGTGCGCCAGCCGACGACGTACTTTGTCAGCAAATGAATTCGGTAACATGCTTAATCAATTCATGGAGGTGACCGACCTTTAGGTGAGGCCCTATCGGCAAGCTCAGCACCTGATCCGCCATGCTCCCAGCAACAGGGAAAGCGCCCTGCGACCAACCCGCGTGCGCATAGGCCTGCTGACGGTGCGGTGGGATGGGGTAGTGGATCAGCGTGCCCACGCCGGCATCGGCCAACGCCTGCTGCAACGCGTCACGCTGCGGGTGCTGCACCACGTAGAGGTGCCACACGGGCTCGGCCCATTCAGGCACTTGGGGCAAGGCCAGACCGCAGCCGGCCAGCGCCGACTGATAGCGCGCAGCGATGGCGCGGCGGCGCTCGTTCCACTCGTCTAGGTGCGCCAGCTTCACGCGCAGGATAGCGGCTTGCAGCGGGTCAAGGCGGCTGTTGTAGCCCTGTACTTCATTCACGTATTTCACGCGAGAGCCATAGTTGCGCAGCACGCGGATGCGGTCGGCCAGTTGCGGGTCGTTGGTGGTGACGGCGCCGCCGTCACCCATAGCGCCCAGGTTCTTGCCGGGGTAGAAACTCCAGGCTACGGCGTCACCATGCGCGCCCAAGCGCTGGCCCTTGTAGCGCGCACCGTGCGCCTGCGCGCCATCCTCCAGCACCTTGAGGCCATGCTTGCGGGCAATGGCTAGAATTTCGTCAATATTTGCGGGTTGACCGTAGAGATGGACCGGAAGCAGTACGCGGGTGCGCGGCGTGATGGCCGCCTCGATGCGGGCGGGGTCGATGTTGAAGGTACGCTCGTCCGGCTCCACCGGCACCGGCGTGGCCCCGCACTGACTGACTGCCAGCCAGGTGGCGATATAGGTGTTGCTGGGCACGATGACTTCGTCACCCGGCCCGACGTCCATTGCGCGCAGCGCCAGATGCAGGGCATCCAGACCATTGGCCACCCCCACGCAGTGGGCGGCGCCGCAGTAGGTAGCGTAGTCGGCCTCGAAAGCATCTACCTCGGGGCCGCCGATGAACCAGCCGGAGCCGACCACCCGCGCGATGGCCTCGTCCAGTTCTCGCTTTAGTTCGAGATATGGTGTTTTCAAATCCAGAAATGGAATCATTCGAGGGCTCTACCGATGACATTCGGCTCCGAACCAATTCCAAACTCTGCCAGCCAGCAGGCAACCACATCATCCGGGTAACCGCGGTGAAAGTGGCATCGCCATGGGTACGCAGGGCGCCCTGAGCCGTCCTTAAGAGCAATATCGTGCGTCTGGCATATTAACTTTGCCGGAGTACCTGCCACGACGGTGTCTGGCTCAACATTGCGAGCCACCGAACTGTGCGCGCCAACGAGTGCGCCTCTTCCAACCGTTACACCTGGCAGAATGATGGACATCGTCGCCACCGCCA
>CAZXNN010000586.1:0-2228 GCA_964641915.1 uncultured Nitrospira sp.
TGGAGCGATATTGGGGTCGTATGCCATCGCTCGCCTGATAGCCCGTTCAACACTGCATTGAGCGGCGAGGGCCGCGCAGCGAGAGGAACGCGGACCTCGTCCGTTCAAATGCTTTGTTGGGCGGCCAACCTAGGATGTTCATCTCTTCAGTGCCGTCTTTTCAAAGTTTTCCGAAAGGAGCTCCTGCAGCAGCCCTAGGTAGGCCTCGATCTCGCGCATCAAGCCCGGAACACTGCTCGACACGATTTGCTGCTCCGTTGGCTTGCTGTAGACCCTCGCCAGAGTGAGTTGACCGGGTTCCTCGCCACGCCACATCGTCCCCCGCTGTGTGCGAGGGCTCTGCTCGTGCGCGATGTAGTAATCGCGGAAGTCCGCGACGTCTCGCTTGAGGCCATTCACAGCCTCCTCAAATCCGAGCGGAAGAATCAACCCCCGCGCGCGCACGTAATCCGGCAAGCGCTTCGCTAGCTGATCATGAGAGGTCAGCGGCTTGGCACGGATCTCCCCGAAGAAGAATTGAAGGAAGCGTGCTACCTTGTCAAGCAGTACCTTGGCGAACAGGTAGAACGACTCAATCTGGAGGTGCAGGTCGATTTCGTGTCCATGCTGCACCTTGATTGCCTCGAGCCTCTCTACGCGCGACCACCGGTCGATGTTGCCCATGAGAGCCTGCACCGACGAGAGCAGAGCACGGTCTGCGGTCTCAAACCTGCCACGAATGACTCGCAAGAACTCGTTGTAGGTCCAAATGCCCTGGAGGGCGACGTGGAAGACCTGACCGTGCTCGGGAGCCAGCTTGCCCCGATACTCCTCGACAAAAGGTATCAGATCGGCACTATGCACGGTCGACCCATCCGGTTCGGAGGTCCGCCCAACACTCGGCATCACCTGCAAGGGGCGCCTCAAGATGACCGGCCGCGAAGCGGCCGCTCCGCGCGCCCCTTGTCTGGTGCATGCCGTTGTTGTGCAGCCTAGTTGCCACTTGCGCCTTCCGTCGGGCCTCGCCTCACCATTGAGAAGAGAAAGGACCCGACGCTTACCACCCACAGTGCGATCGCTACTCCCGAGAGGGTGCGCGCCAGATCGCTGTTGCCATCTTCGCCCATCTTTGCGTTGCCCATCCAAACCAACACGGAGATGCCGGCAGCCACAAGGCCCGCCCCATAAGCCAAGAACAACTTGACTCCACCGGCAAGTCCTGGCTGTACTGCCCGGGCCACCCAGTAAAGCGCAACCGGAAACAGCACCAGCGACGTCGCCGGCAGCGTGGCCCAATCTGCTCCGAAGTTGAACCTCACCAGCGGCCGGCCTGTGGCAAGACCCATCCAGGCTAGGCCTATTGTGGCGACTTGGGCGAAGACCCTGCTCCGCCGTGAGAGCTCAGCCGAGTCCGTCATGTTTGCTTCCCACGAAGGCCTGCACAACACTGAATTGAGCGGCGTGGGCCCCAGGCCGTCTGCGAGGACCACGTCCGCTCCAATTCATTGTTAGGCAGCCCCTCGATTTTGGAGACTGCCACCAGGCTCAGAAAGGCCAATTGTCGCCCCTCGTTACCGCTATAAAGGTGATTGCCAGAGCGCTTTCAATCGCGAAATAGCTGAGGATATTGGCATGCCAACTCCACCTCCTGACGCTTCCGTGGAGCTCAGCGGGCAGCATTCTCCGAACGGCAACGCGCTCAACCCACACCGACGCAAAGAAGAAGCCGACACTTAGAACCATCATGGACGCCGGCACCATCCACACGGCGTCTCCGCCTTCCACCGGCGGAATCCAGGCAGACATCGAGAGTGTGTAGACCGCAACCAGCAGACGCCGCTGCCACGTGCCGGGGTCGGCGGCGGCCGGAAGGTGAACCTGAGTAGTTACGATGAACTCCACCAGAAGCATTCCGGCCCAGGCAAGGGGAATGCCGACGATCGTGGATGCGAGGTTGGCGCCAGTTGAGACCTCGATTGCCTGCCTTGCTTCGAGGCCGAGCACACGACGCGCTACCTGTGCCTCGATGAGAATCACGGGGATCAATGCCAGCCACGCCGCAGGCCAGACGAGCATGATCATGGGCACGCCTGCGTCCGCGTGAACCACGGAGGCGAGCAGTAGGAGGATAGCGACCGGAGTGGCGCACTTCTTGAGCGGGTTTCGGTAGCGCATCAACCTGCTCAGCCTGCCTAACACTCGGGATCACCTGCAAGGCGCGCCTCAACGACCGGTCGCGAAGCGACCGC
>CAZXNN010000587.1:0-2213 GCA_964641915.1 uncultured Nitrospira sp.
GTCTTGTCGTACGCGCCACCCGAGGCTGCGTTGACCGACTGCACGGCGGCGAACATGCCCGCTGCGAGCTGGTCGAGCTGCGGGTCGCCGACGACGCCAGGCTCTCCCACGGGCGCGGGCGCGCCGGTCGGATCCGGCCAGCGCGCGGGCACGCGCAAGACCTCGCCTGGCGTGAGCTTCGCGAACGTCATGGCCGAGTACGGGCTGCCGAGCGCCATCGGCATGAGCGTGCGCCCCTCGAGGTTGGCCGCGACGAGCTCGCGGTAGTCGCCGGCGGGGCGGTTGAACTTGCGCGCGATGGCGGACGGCGTGTCGCCTTCTTCGACGACGTACCCCCAGTCCTTGACGTGAAAGATCGGGCGCGGGACGAAAGAGTTGGTGGTCATGAACGATCCTCGGTGTGTTCGAACAACGCTGCGCCGACGGTGACGGCCTGGCGGATGGCGCGCACGCGGAGCGACCTCGACGCCGGCACCGAAATCTCCGCGAGCTTGAACAAGTAGCGGCAGGGCTCGTCGACGTGCGCCAGAACGGGTAGCTCGGTCAGCCGCACGGCGTCTCTCCCTGCGTGGGACTCGCGCCAGGACGGCGGTACATCTGTCCGAACTCGCACAAGATCGCGCCCGAGACGTGCCGGTACACGGCATTTGGAAACTGCAGCAGAAACTGGTCCTCGCGCGCGAGCACCGAGGTGTCCGTCCCAGGCGGCAGCAACGGGCCGAGCTGCTGACGCGTCGCCGGGTTGGTCTGCTTCACCGACGCGAAGAAGGCGAGCACGCCCGGTCCCTGGACCTCGAAGTCGAGCAACGAGACCTGGCCTCCGAATCCCCAAGGGAAGCGGATGTCGCGGAACGTCCCGAGACCACCGATGGCCTTGCCGGGGGGACGACCATTCGAGGGTGGCAGCACAAGGTCTGGCGTCCTGACGAGCCTCGACGCGTCGGTGCCCTGCGTATCGGTCGACCTACCAGGGACCACGACACTGGAGCCGGGCTGAGGATCTGCCGAGGCACCAGGGATGAACTGCAGGTGCCACGAGATGTTGCCGTCGGGGAACGACCAGAACGGCGACGTCTGGTCGATCTCGACGACGTACTGCGACGGGGAGTCGTCGGACAGCACGGTGCCGATGCCGACAGCCTGGCGCAGGCCACGGACACGGCACGAGCCGTAGGCGGGCACCGAGATGGCCGCCAGCCGAAACAGGTATCGCTGGCCCTTGTTGACCACGCCGTCGGTCGGCGTGATGGGCACGAACAACCTGCTCGACGTCGCGTCGTTGAAGGGCGTCGAGCCGACGCCGGCGCGGTCAGGATCGATGGCTGCCGTGGACTGGTCGAGAAGGCTACGATCACGCACCAGCGTGTTCGGATCAGTCGGACTGCACGCGCCGTTTTCGTCCCTCGCGTCGAGCTCACCGCCGCTCAGAGGTTGGAACGACATGGGTCACCGCCCTGCAGCTTCGATGGCGGGAGTCTGGATGTCGTACTCGGACCTCAGGATCTTCTGGGCCTGCTGGATCGTGAGACCGCCGTAGTTCTTGCAGCCCAGCGTGAGGCCCGAGAACGACATGGTCAGGATCGGCAGAGCATCGTCGGCGTACTCCCTGGTCAGCCAGAAGGTCCCCTTGACCGTCTGCGGGAAGAACATGACGAAGTTGGAACAGCACCCGAAGCGACCCTGGCCGCCGGGGCCCGTCATGTGCGTCGCGAGCGACTCGACAGGGACAGGGGTGCTGCTGAACAGCCAAGGCAGACCGACGCCGCCGGAGACCGTGAGGGTCGCGGCGATGTCGGGGTTGAGCGCGTTGTAGTACACTTCTTGGCCGCGGAAGATGCTGCCAAGGAATGCGCCAGGCTGCGACACCTGGTACTCGGTCTTGTAGACCCAGAAGTCCTCGGTCACCGGCGAGTCGAAAGACCTGCTGACGGGGACCTCGACTGCGCCGCTCGTGAAGGGGACCGTGAACGAGTACGTCTGCGGGAGCTGAGGGTTGCTGCGGAGCAACGCCACGGCAAGCCGGGGGTTGACGGCGGCAATCTCGTCGAGCTGCTGCATGTAGTTGATCACGGATTCACTCCTCGAGGACGGGGGCCAAAAATCTTGGGGGGGGGCGAGGGGGGCGATCGCCCCCCGGGGCGGCGCCGCTCTCAATGGTTCACACCCAAGCACTAAGGCGCCCCCCCAAGGGCGCCCCCTCCAACAGCCCAGCC
>CAZXNN010000588.1:0-2209 GCA_964641915.1 uncultured Nitrospira sp.
GTGGCAATTCTTTGTGTTGCCAACATCCAGGCTGGATGCTCGGCAGCGCAGTCAGCATTCGATTACGCTGAGCTCACTACAGCGCTTGTGTGGAGCGCCAATCGGTTACGAGCAATTGGCTGACGCTGTGAACCAGGCAGCCGTGGCCAATGCGCAAACTGAACGTGTAGAACAATTGCCCGTGCCGCTGGCCGACAGCTACCTGCAAGAGCGCGCCAGGCGCGGCAGTCGGCCAAGCTACGAAGCAGCTTTGGCCCAGGTACCCGATGTCGAGCCAGAGGAACACGACAAAATCGAACCTGACTTGCCATGACGTCACTGCCAAGTATTGAGTGCGTCACCACGTCAATAAAAGAATTCCTCCTCACCGAGCAGCGCTGCCCGGCCGAGTGGCGGTCGTTCGACCTCTATCTGTTTCGCGACGACGCGGTCGTGTTCTACGTGGGGCAGTCGCATGTCGCCTTCGACCGGGTGTGGCGGCACATCCTGGACGGCTACAAGGGGCGCTCGGTGGTGGGACGCTTCATCCACTGCAACTGGCCGGCGTCCATGCGCTTCACGGTCGAGTTGCTCAGTTCCCGCAGTCTCCAGTTCGCCGACCTCGGCCACGACCTCAACGCAGCCGAGCGGCGGCTGATCGAATGCCACGCCCCCTGTTTCAACGTGACGCTGAACAGCCAGCCGACGCCGCTACCAGCTGGCTATGCGCCGCCAGGCCAGCGGATCACCTCACCTCGCAGCCTGACCAGGTTGATCAACCAGGCCAGCATCGCGGTGCAGGCCGACCGCCGGCGGCAGTGGCGCAGCGCGGAAGTTGGAAACGCAGAAAGCGAGTAAAGCGATGAACGATCAAGAGGCATGGCACAGCCAGGATGCGTTCTGGGAGCTGTTTGAGTCGCTGTTGTTCAATCCGCGGCGGGTGCTGCTTGCTAAGGAGCAGGTCAGCCAGATTGAAACCCTGTTGCAGATCGACAGGAGCGCCCGGATTCTGGACCTCTGTTGTGGAATCGGTCGCCATAGTCTGGAGTTGGCAACGCGGGGATACGACGTCACCGGCGTGGATCGTACGGCGCGCTACATCGAGACAGCGCGACAACAGGCCGAGGAACGCAAGCTAAACGTCCGATTCGCGGTCGGCGACATGCGTGAATACCGGTCTCCCGACAGCTACGATGTCATCCTGAATCTGTTCGGCTCCTTTGGCTATTTCGGGGACGCTTCCGAGGATCGTGCAGTCGCCGCCAACATGTACGACTCGCTGCGCCCTGGCGGGCAGCTTCTGATCGAAACCAACGGCAAGGAGATCCTGGCAAGGGATTTCCAGGCCCGCGACTGGGACGAAGGGGGCGACCTGTTGATGCTGTCGGAGAAGACGGTCACCCAGAACTGGGGCCGGGTCGAGACGCGCTGGATCGCGATTCGCGGCGCTCAGCGCATCGAACATCGCACCTCGGTTCGTCTGTTCTCGGCTGTCGAATTGTCGTCGCTGCTGGTCGCGGCCGGTTTTTCCGAAGTGCTGGTCTACGGTGGTCTCGATGGAATTGGGTACGATCAGGATGCCCAACGGTTGGTGGTGGTGGGACGAAAATAGGGAGTTGCGCGGCGTCGTTCGCATTTGAGAATGCGAACGCCTCAGATGCCGGCCTGTGGGACATACAAAGCTAATCTCTGTGGTTGTTCACTGTAGACCGGTGTGCTGTACTCAGGCAAAGAGTCTCCCAAGAGAGAGGAGCAACGACCATGACAGTACAACTTTCGAGTTATGAAGAGCAAATCGTACATGAGATTCACGAGACTCCGGCGGAATACTGGCCTGGCTTGCTACAGTTGATCCGCGTGTTTCGCGCCAATGTAACTCTGAAGCCGGCCGAAGTCAGCTTTCGCCAGGGCTGGCAAGAAGCACTGGCTGGTCAGACAAGGCCCGTCTCCGAACTCTGGGACGGTATAGATGTCGCGTGACGAACCGCGCGTGCAAGTGGAGTTCACCCCGGAGTTCAAGCGCAATCTGCGCACGCTGGCCAGAAAATACCGACAGATACGTTCCGATGTTGAACCAGTGATCAACCAGCTATAAGTTGGCGAATTCGTGGGCGACCGAATCACCGGCACGCAATATATCGTGTACAAGGTCCGAGTCAAGAACAGCAACATTCGCAAGGGGAAAAGTGCGGGATATCGCCTGATCTACCAGATCAAAACACCTGAACTT
>CAZXNN010000589.1:0-2203 GCA_964641915.1 uncultured Nitrospira sp.
GCTGTTGTCCGATGAGGATGCGCGTATTGTCGAAACGATCAGCGACAAGCTGATCGACATCGGTCCGTCGGCGGTTCCGCTGCTTCAGGAAGCCGAGATCGAGCAGCCGGAGATGGCGGACCGCATCGCGGCGATTCTGGAAGAGATCCGTTGGGGCAAGCTCGAGGACGAAATGCGAGCCATGGCCGCAGGCCCTGACGAGACCATGAATCTGGAACAGGGGGCGTTTCTCATTGCCCGGTACACGTACCCTCTGCTCGATACGGTGGAGTACGGGCGGCTGCTCGATACGATGGCGCAGGAAGTCCGGGAACGGATCGGTCCGCGGGCGTCCGGTGAAGAAACGGTCAATGCGCTGAACCGCTATGTGTTTACCGAGCAGGGCTTCAAGGGCAATACCAAGAACTATTACGAAGTCGAGAACAGCTATCTGAATCGCGTGATCGATCGGCGGGTAGGGATTCCCATCAGCTTGTCGGTGGTGTATCTCCTCATCGGGCAGCGGCTGGGCCTGCCGCTGCATGGCATCGGGATGCCGGGCCATTTTCTGGTGAAGTACGAATCGGATCGCTATAAGATTTTCATCGATTGCTTCAACGGCGGAGCGCTGTTGACCGAAAAAAACTGCGCCAGATTTTTAACGGAAGCCGGGTATGGATTCGACGATAAGTATCTGCAGCATAGCCAGGTTCGTGGCATCCTCTCCCGCATGGTGAAGAATCTCCTGGCGATCTATTCCAAGATGGATGAGCCGGTGAAGACGGCGCGGTTCACCACGCTGATCGAAATTCTTGGCGGGGAGCCTCGCGAAGAGGGCTTGTAGCCCGGCTGGTTTCTCTCTCGCCTCACAGCCGAATCGTCAGCAGATCTTTCCCCTTCAGTACCGTCCCGCGAAAATTCTCCGCCGCCTGAGCTTTCACGTCGGCTCGGTCTGCAGGCGGATAGAAATGCGACAGCACCAGGCGATCGACGCCGGCCTCCTCCGCCACCTGGCCGCATTCCCCCGCATGCATGTGCACCGGCCCCGGCTTCGTGGCTGGGAACGAGCAGTCCAGTACGGCCACGTCGGCTTCCCGGCAGAGGCGGACCAAGCTGTCGCAGTATTCCGCATCGCCTGAGTAGACGAGCGTCTTGTTCTTATGCTCGATCCGATACCCCACGCTATTCAGATCCGGAACATGCACGACCCGGCGGGGAGTAATGAGCGTCTCACCGATCCAAAAGGCTCGGTCCGTCACTTCTTTCAGATGGACCCGGAACGGCGGATCTGCAAAGCTGGGGAAGGTGGCCATGATGCTGCGGAACAGGGCTTTCGCCCCGCGCGGGCCGATCAGGGTGAGGTCGGGGCGCCACCCGCCGCCATGTTTGGTATAGATGACCGCGTCAAAGTAGAAGGTGATGAAATCGGAAAAGTGGTCGGCGTGAAAATGCGAGAAGAGGATGTGGGTGATGCTGTGGTGATCGACGCCGGTTTTCAGCAAATTGGAGAGTGTTCTGGGACCGAAGTCCAACAGCATGGTCTGGTCGGTACGCACCAGATAGCCGGCGGCGGCTCTGGTCGGGTGAAGATTTGTGCCCGAGCCGAGAATGGTCAGCCGCATATCTAAGTCGTTCCTTGCTTGAAGCTGTCACGAAGGCGGAGCAGTAACCGCCGCGCGTCATCAACCTCTTTCGGGTTCAAGGCCCGCTCAAAATACGGTTTCAGAAATGTGATATGAGCCGCGTATGTCTTGCGGAATACTGTGTCGCCCTTTTCGGTGAGTTGTATCCTGATCTGGCGGCGATCGCTGTCGACGGATTCACGGCGAATCAATCCCTTGGCCGCCAGCCGGTCGAGGACGCCCGTGAGCGTCCCTTTCGTCACAAGCGTTCTGGCGGATAATTCAGAACAGGTCATGCTATCCGTATCTCCCAACGTCGCAATGACGTCGAATTGGGACGGCGTCAGCTTCAATGAACGGATATGGCGGTTATCGGCGAGCCAGAACGCCTGGTAGGCTTCCACCAGGGGTCTGACCAACTTGAGATACGGGTCGTCTTTCAGGTCGGGGAGTTCCATGAACGGAGCATATTCTGCCGCGGTCATGGGGTCAAGAGACGACGGGTTGATGTGAGTGTTTGCGGGCATGGCACGGGGATCCTTCATTGACGGCGCGAGGGATGCGCCCGTATGATCCGCTCCCATGTTGCGACGCGCTGACCA
>CAZXNN010000590.1:0-2188 GCA_964641915.1 uncultured Nitrospira sp.
GGCCTTGGCGTCGTACCAGGTCGTCTGCACCACGGGAAGTTGCTCGATGCCCTTCGCGGACTGAAGCGAACCGGTGCCGTACGGATTCGGAGGGTTGCGATGCCCCGTGGTCGCGACGAAAGCCATGTACCGTTCATTGGTCACCTCGACCTGATCGATCGCAAAGGCATCCAGGTAGACAGATCGTTGCGGCCACTCATCGGCGCGGCCTTTCCCTTCAGGATTCCCCATCAAGAATTCTCCAGCTGGAATGGTCATCATAGTGACCGGATCTGGTTCTTTCGAAACCGGGGCCGCTGCCATGATAGGCGATGGCCCAATGACGCAGGCAATCGCCATGATCGCCGTAATCGTCTCCCAGCGAACTCTGTTCCTCTTCAGAACTGGTGTCATTTCTTCTGCTCCTTGCTCCCCTCAATGGCGTGGGTCGTATGGATTTTGACTTGGCCGACCAGCCGCTCTACCTGGTGCCTATCCCCCCGCTCAGCCGCTTCCTGCGCCTGAGTAACGAGGGTTCTGGCCTCGTGCAAATGCTCCTCGATGTCAGCCTGCAGCGCGGGTGAGGCCACCGTCCCCCCTAGCGCTGCGCGATGATAGATTTCCCAAGCCTGATCCACGTCGTGCTCCGCTTCATGAACCGCCTTGGCGCTGTCCGGGTGCGGATGGCGGGCCGGATCAAGCGGGCCGGCCTGGACCGTTGCCGCTCCCAGTAACGCGCTGAATGAAATTCCGAGGACAATTCTTGTGTACGATGTCATGTCTACGCCTCCGTCTGGATCCCACCGTCACGACGGACGGTGCCGATTCATTTACGACTTCTTCATCGATTGATCGATCAACGGGCTAAGTTCCAACAATTCGACATTCTTCGGATCAATGGCCAAACCACGAGCCACCGCCTGCCGAGCGTCCGAAAACCGCTCACGCCCCATTTCTACCAGAGCGGTGATATAAGCATCCCTGATCTGCTGTTCAATTTCCTCCGGAGCAGTCTTGGCGCAACGGAACCCCAGGCCCACGCCGTAGCTGTTGTTGAGCGGATGATTCCAGAACCGGTGAGTCGACTTGACCGTGCCTTCGGATGCGATCCACGATCCACCGCGAATCACTCGCTTCTCTCCCACCGTCAGCCGATCCACATAGGTGCCCGTCCCACCGATCCATGTAGGTTTGGCCGGACCGGTCGGATTCACCATGGTTTCAAGCCGGCCGTAATAACGGGGGTCATACCAGTCAGCAACCCACTCAAAAACATTCCCGGCCATGTTGTAGACACCGTAGTAGCTGACGCTCTCCGGATAGGAGTCTACCGGCATCGTGGCCTCGCGATTCCTGCCATAGTTTGTTTTTGCCGGATCGAAATCATTCCCCCAGGGATACAGGTTGGCATTGGGTCCACGAGCCGCTTTTTCCCATTCCGCCTCGGTCGGGAGACGTTTACCGCGGTATTCGCAGAAGGTCTTGGCATCCTCCCAGTTCACTCCCGCGACCGGCTGCTCAGGTTTGTTCAAGCGGGGATCGTCCCAGTAGGCCGGTGCCGGATGGCCCTTCGCCCGCATGAAGTCTCCAAATTGCTTATTGGACACCTCATACTTGTCGATCAGATATGAATCCAGGAACACCATGTGGGCCGGCCCTTCATCGTTCAAGGCATCGGCGGACCAGGGCTGGTTCATTCGTCGCTCGTAGGCTGTGGATTTCATGGCCGCTGAGGCAGGCGCTTCTTTGTCAATTCCCATGACAGATGGCCCGTGCGCGACGTACGCCATATCCTGGGGAATCAACGATTCTCCTGCCTGACTTGCACCGATGGGCATCAGAGCCCCCGTGAGAAGCATTGCTACCGTCATGGTGCCGGAAAGATTCATTGTCGACCTCCTGCGTGACGCTCGATCCCAGGGGGGGGGCGGCAATGCCGCCCCCCAATGAGCCCCTGTGGTTATTTCTTCTTCATGCCCATGCTCTTCTTGATGAGATCACGGGTGGCCAGGTACTCCTTGTTGCCCGGTTCTGACGCCAGCGCCTTCTCGATGGAGGCCATCGCATCAGTATTCTTCTCAGCACCCATCGCGACTAATGCCTGGATGAAAGCATCGCGACCGGCCTGCACGGCTTCGTCGGAAACCGTCTGTGACGACTTGGCGCAACGGAATCCGAGCCCAACCCCATAGGAGTTGTTGTCCGGCTG
>CAZXNN010000591.1:0-2179 GCA_964641915.1 uncultured Nitrospira sp.
CACCCCCATTGGCCGACCGCCGCTTCAATCAAAGAGGTCGGCGTATCGGCGTTGTACTCCAGCAATTTCGGCGCCCCCACCCCGTCAAACCAGAAATCGAACCGGCCATAGAGCGACGGCTCCTGCCGCTTCCACGACTCAATGATGCGCGGCCGCCGGTCTTCCGGAATCCGGAGATCGGCAAAACGATCCTCGCGGATAATCCGCTCGACCGCATCGACACAAAGCCGGTGCAACGAGGCCGTGGCGGATTCCAGGCAATCGATCTGCGATCCGGTAAACTCATAGGCCGCATCCTCGCGCCAGTAGCCCCCGTCCAGACTGTGATAGGTAAGACCCACCCGGTCGAGTTGCGCAGCCCAATCGGCTCGCGGCTGCATCGCGCGACGATACATGACTACGGCCCCCCGTCCGGTTTATAGAATTGGCCGCCGGTCCAACCAAATCCGCCACGTTCGCAATCTTCTCTCACTGCATCCTCAGGACAATCGCCGGGCTCCCCGGAATCCGATATCGGGTTGGATACCAGCGATGTCCCCGGCCCGTGCCCGGCGGCAATCCACATCATCTCTCCCATACCGTCGGCCATCGCAGCCAGACTCACCCGCACGTTGGATGATTGCCGCAGATGAGGAGTCACCGAACCGGGCGAGGGCTCATCCGGCCGTTTCTTTACCATGGGGACCTTTCACTCAAAAAAACAGGAGAAATAGGAAGACACAGGGAGACGGATAAAACTCACGGCCTGCCGGAAACGAACGATTTGACATCTTACACGGATTCCGCGCAGGCAAGGTGAGCCAAATGCACGAATGTGCTGAGGGAAATCGACAAACTCGGTAGTCCGGTTTTTCCCGGTGCGGGAACCGTTACGAAGCGCCCAGCACTTCCCGAAAAACTCCGGCAAGATCGTGGAGCGCTTTCCCCCCGTCCCCGACATAGACCGAACCGTGCATCGTCGCCAGCGTCTTGGGCTTGAACGCCGCCAGACGTTTCAAGGTCGCATCCATGAACGGACCATAGGGAAGATAGTTCGCCAGCGGGCCCTTTTGATATTCCACCAACACGTCCCGGCAGCGACCCACGACATCCGATTCCGTCACCGGCTCCCCATTCCCGCCTTGATGCAGGAGATCCGAACAGAGGAGCGTCCGCTGCGTCTCTTCAAACAACAGCCCCGCATCCCAGCAATGCGGCACATGCGGCGTCGCCAGAAACCGAAAGCGGTACTTGCCCGTCTCCAACACCTCGCCGTCCGTCATCCCTTTCGCCGGACGGACCGCGAGACAATCATCTACGCTCACGAGCTTGCCCACCAGACTGCAAACCGCCGTGGAATGCCTAGCTACCTCCTGCCACTCCGGCAGCGACCCGCACTCGTCGGCCTCGAAATGGCTGAACCCGATCCAGCGCAACGACTGGGGATCGATGAGCGCTCCCACCGCTTCCTTCACCGCCGGAAACAGCGCGCGCGGGCCAGTGTGAAAGAGAAGCGGCTCGGCATCGCGCATGAGGAACTGGCTGAACTGCAGATTGAACGGCTCGAGAAAGGTCGTGATGCGGAACAGGTCCGGAGCGACTTCAGTGATCTGCGCCATAGGCCCTCCTCATAGAGTGAGACGGACATCGTACGAGCCCTGTGAGGGCGGGTCAATCCACGCAATCCATTAAGAAGCAGCGGGAAGAACGGACGCGCCTCCCACGTTCTCGAATAATGCACTTTCCTGAACCCATTACTGGTAGGATGACAAGGCTCATCCGGTCAGTCTCTCGCATTGATGGAAAGGAACTGCACTTGAATACAACAAAAGTCATCGCATCATGCATCGTGCTGGCTCTCGTCGGAACGCCGGCCGTCTCCCTGGCGAAGGCGCGTGGCGGAGGCTATTCCAGCGGGTCACGGAGCAGCAGCGCCTCGGGCAACATCGGCAGCCGGGGCTCACGCACCTATGATCAGAACGGCGCCCAGGCGATTCAACAATCGACCACTCCGAAACCCGCCGCAGCCGCGCCGCAATCAGCAGTAGCCGGCCAGGCCCCTGCAACCCAGCCGACGCCGGCATCGCAACCGTCATTTTTGCAACGCAATCCCCTCCTGGCCGGGATCGCCGGCGGCCTCGCCGGATCCTGGATCGGCCACATGCTCTTCGGCGCAACAGAGAGTAGCGCGAAGACGAAC
>CAZXNN010000592.1:0-2174 GCA_964641915.1 uncultured Nitrospira sp.
AGCGGGGGCAGATGATGGCCTGCGGGGGTGGCGTGTCTCCGCACGAGGTGCAGAAGCCGACGATGACGCCGCTCAGGGCACCACCTCGATGGCACCCGCCATGCCCCCGCCTGAAGCGGTGCCGTGGTCGCTGCAGTAGTAGCCCCAGACCCCCGGCACCGAGAGCGTCACCTGTGAGGCGCTCGACGGCAGCGTCGAGGGCCCGCATACGAAGCGCAGCGGGTGGTTGCCGCGGTCGCCGGTGAAGGTCACCGCCTGCCCGGCGCGGATGCGCAGACACTTCGGAGCGTAGGTGTCGTTGCCGTTCGGGAAGGTGATGGTGGTGCCGTCGGTGAAGGTGGTGCACCCCGCGAAGCCGGGGCAGCCCGGGTCGCCGGCGTCAACCTCGACGGGCCCACCGTCGGGCGAGGCGCCGCCGTCTTCGTGCTCGGCTCCGCCGTCGACCGGAGGGCCGACCTGCGGCAGGCAGGCGATGGCGAGGAGCAGGAGCGAGAAGCGCATCGAAGGAAAGAGCAGAGCAGGGCGGGGCGTCGGGGCTACGTTACCCGCTTGGCCCTGCGAAGGTTCGCTCGACGTTGCGCCACGCGCGCCGCTTCTCGAGCAGCGTCTTCAGCGTGCTCACCAGCCCCACCAGGGTCCCCGCCCAGAACGGCGTCAGCAGATCGATCGACCCGGTCACCACCATCACACCGAGCCCGGCCAGCGCGAGCACTGCGCCGAGAATGCCCGGCACCGGCGACTTGACGGCCAGCTGCACCACCCCCAGCACCAGGAACGGAAGCCCCAGAATCGCCGAGCCCAGCAGCACCGCGGCCGCGCCGTCCGACTGAATCGAGAAGAACCCCTCACCGATCGCCAGCCCGAAAAACAGAGCGCACGCCGCGGCGACGTTCTTCGCCGCCTGCTTCACGCGCCCCTTGTGCACGGCCGGCTTCGTGTCGCACGCGACGCACACCGCGCCCGCCATGCACTGCGCGCACGCGAAGGTCCCGCACCGGCGGCACGTCGTCACCGCCGCCACCTCGGGGTGCTTCGCGCAGCGGTTCATCGCAGAACCGCCAGCCTACGCGTGATGCAGCGCCGCGTGCAGACTGTCGAGGTCGATCGGCTTCGTCAGGTGCGCATCGAACCCCGCCCGAATCGCGCGCGCCTTGTCTTCCGGCTGCCCGTAGCCCGACAGCGCCACCATGCGCACCGCCTTGCCCACCTGCCGCCGCACCGCCTCCGCGACTCCGTACCCGTCGAGCCCCGGCAGCCCGATGTCGACCAGCGCGATGTCGGGCTTCGAGCCCACGATCAGCTCCAGCCCCTTCGTGCCCTCGGCCGCCCACTTCACCACGTGGCCCTCGTCGGCCAGGAGCTCGGCCAGCATCTCGCGCAGGTCTTCGTTGTCTTCGATCAGCACGATGTTCAGCGCCTCGGCCAGCGCCTCGCGCGGCGCCGGCGCCACCGGCGCCTCGACCCGGCGCGCCGCCGGCAGCTTCACCGTGAACGTGCTGCCCTGCCCGAGCCCGTCGCTCTCGACCTTCACCGACCCGCCGTGCAGCTCGACCAGCGTGCGCACCAGCGTGAGGCCCAGCCCCATGCCGCCCTTGGCGCGATCGAGGCTCACGTCGACCTGCGCGAACAGCTCGAACACCGTGCCCAGGTGCTCGGCTGCGATGCCGATGCCGCTGTCCGTCACCGTCAGCTCCGCGCCCTCGTCGGTCGAGCGCACCGACAGCGTCACCGTGCCGCCCTCGGGCGTGTACTTCAGCGCGTTGTCGAGCAGGTTCGTCGTCACCTGCTCGAGCCGCATCACGTCGATGTCGACCCACACCGGCCGCCCGCTCAGCTCGCGGCGCACCGCCATGTGCCTCGCCACGATCCACTCGTCGAGCGTGCTGATGGCCCGGTCGACCACCTCGCGCAGGTCGGCGGTGCGCTTCGCCAGCTGAATCTTCCCCGACGTCACGCGCGAGACGTCGAGCAGATCATCGACCAGCCGCGTCAGCAGCCGCGTCTGCCGGTTCACCATCTCGAGGTGCCGGTGCTTCGACTCGGTCGACTCCGACCTCGACAGCTTCTCGCTCGCGAACAGAATCGCGCCGAGCGGGTTGCGCAGCTCGTGGCCCAGCATCGCGAGGAAGCGGTCGCGCATCTCGATGGCCCGCCGCGCCTGGTACTGCCGTTCG
>CAZXNN010000593.1:0-2171 GCA_964641915.1 uncultured Nitrospira sp.
AGAGGCCGGATCGCGCGACAATCATCGGCACAATTTCCGCCCTGGTCTGCTGTTCAGCCGCATGAACCGCCTGCCGGATTCGCTCTCGATCTGCTTCCGACAGCGCGGCCTCTTTACCAGTCGCCACTCGCGCCTCCTCCTCCGAAATCTCCACCTCCGCCGCTGAATCCTCCGCCACCACTATCGCCGAACGAGCCGCCGCCCCAGCCCCCGCCCCGGCTGCTGTAGGAGGTCCAGTCGTCAAAGCCACGGCCACGACGGCCCGACAACGCGCCCCCTAAGAACATAACAAGTAACAGCGTGACCACACCGGTCACGATGGCTGGAATCAGCCAGGGAGCCAGCCACAACGAGAGGCCGGTGCCTGCCAGGGCGCCGACGACGCGATTCATATTCGACAGGGCTAGACCGAAGACAACTCCAACGATCAAGGCCATCAAAATCTGGCCAACTGTGTCACCGCCGCGGACAGGGACCGGCGGCCTCTCCGGCGCCTGATAGGTCCCTTCGATGGTTTTCAAAATAGCGCCTGCTCCAGCAGCAATCCCCCCAGGCATATCCCCGACACGAAAACGCGGGACGATCTCATTGCGAATGATCTGCGCCGACTTGGCATCGGTCAATGCACCCTCAAGACCATAGCCCACTTCAATCCGGACTTTGCGTTCCTTCAACGCCACCAGCAGCAATGCCCCGGTGTCTGTTCCCTTCTGACCGAGTTTCCACGTCGTGGCGACGCGATGGGCAAATGGTTCGAGCGATTCGCCTTCGAGAGACGGCAATGTGAGCACGACGACTTGATTGCCGGTGGTCGTCTCGTGTGTCCGGAGATCAGCCGTAAGTTGATCCGCCTCGCTTGTCGATAAGACATGAGCAAGATCCATCACGCGCCCGGCCAATGGTGGCACATCAAGCGGCAAGGCCAGGCCCGGGCTCAGGAGCATCGCAAGAAAGACAAAAAGCCGTGCTGGCTTGCGCCAGACACGGCTCATGTTGGTGGCATTCATCGTTTCGATCGGATTCAGTTAAACTTCACCTCTGGCGGCCTTGCCACAGCCTTCTCATCCGCCACGGTGAAATTCGGCTTTTCTTCCATGTGGAGGAGAAACTTCGCTGTCAAATTGGTCGGGAAAAAGCGGACCATCTTGTTGTACTCCGCCACCCGGTCGATGTAGCGCTTGCGCGCGACAGTAATGCGGTTCTCCGTCCCCTCCAACTGACTCTGCAAATCACGGAAGCTTTGATCGGCTTTCAAGTTCGGATAGTTCTCGGCAATTGCAATGAGCCGTCCCAGTGCCGTGGTGAGTCCCGCCTGGGCCTTCTGGAACTGTTCGAATGCGGCCGGATCCTTCAAAGTCTCGGGCGTAACCTGGATACCGGTTGCCTGGGCCCGCGCCTTCACCACGCCTTCAAGCGTCTCCTTTTCATGCTCGGCATAGCCCTTCACCGTCGCAACCAGGTTGGGGATCAGATCGGCCCGGCGTTGATACTGATTGATGACCTCGCTCCAAGCCGCCTTGGTGTCTTCGTCCAATCCCTGAAGATCGTTATAGCCGCAGCCCGACGTCAACCCTGTGAACAGGATCACGAGGCCGACCGCCAGATTCATGACAGACGCACGTCTCATAGACTCCTCCTTTTCCCGACTCAGTCCGGACTGTAGTCCGATCCGGGGATCATGCTACCATTGCAATAGTCATTAAGATATGTGAGTCAAGAGGTCCCGATGTCGCTGGAGTCGTCGTCTCATCTACCGGGCGGGTTTCAAGTGCGGCACCGCTCGCTGGGCATCTATCAAGGCAGCGCGATCGAGTTAGCCTTCTGGCACCCCTCCTCAGGAATGCCGGAATACGGTCTGTGTCAGTTCTCTACGGAGATGAAGGCCCAGGCCCTCGTTGATTTTCTCTGCTCGCCGATGTGCGGGGAACCGATGGATCGAGAGGACTTGACGGTCGAACCCTACGATCTCACCGAACACAACCGCTTGCTCGACGAACACCCGCTCCCCTCAGCCTGGGAAACGCCGACCTAGAGCAGGCACTCCCGGCCTCACGCTTCGGTTGAATACTTGTGCACAGGAAAGATTCGTTAGCGGGCGATCGAAGAGGCCACCGCCTTGGACAGAATCGTCGAGGTCGCCCCGGCGTTGGATTGAATGAACGCGAGCAGCT
>CAZXNN010000594.1:0-2164 GCA_964641915.1 uncultured Nitrospira sp.
CTCGGGCTTCTTCTTGCCCATGGCGCGACGGAGAATGTCGGCTTGTCCCAGTGAGAAGCCGGCGACCTTGTTGGCGATCGCCATGACCTGTTCCTGATAGACGATGACCCCGTAGGTGTCTTTCAGGATCGGCTCAAGTTCGGGCGTCTCGTACGTGATCGGGACTTTGCCTTGCTTGCGTTTGATGAAATCGGGAATCAGGTCCATCGGACCGGGGCGGTAGAGGGCGATGATGGCGATGATGTCCTCAAACCGGTCCGGTCTGAAGCCGGTGAGCAGGTCGCGCATGCCGGAACTTTCCAGCTGGAAGATCCCGGTGGTTTTGCCGGAGGAGAGCAGCTCGAAGGTTTTCACGTCGTCGAACGGGAGCTGTTCCACCGCGAGCGGCGGTTGGTCCGGATGCGTTTCGTTGATGAGAATTTCAGCCCGGTGGATCATGGTCAGGGTCTTGAGACCGAGGAAGTCGAATTTGACCAGGCCGATCTTTTCAACGTCGCCCATCGTGTACTGCGTCACGATTTCGTCGTTGGCCCCCTTGTAGAGGGGGACATGGTCGGTCAGCGGGCCTTCGGAAATGACGACACCGGCGGCGTGCGTCGAGGCGTGCCGCGCCAGGCCTTCCAGCGATTGGGCGACTTTCATCAGCTCGGCGATTCTGGCGTCGGTGTTGACCAGTTCCAGAAGTTTCGGTTCCTGCTCAAGGGCCAGTTGCAGCGTCATGTTGAGCTGGTTGGGGATCAGCTTGGCAACCTTGTCGGCTTCGGCATAGGGGATTTCAAGCACGCGGCCGACATCGCGGATCGCGGCTTTCGCTCCGAGTGTCCCGAACGTAATGATCTGCGCGACGTGATCCTTGCCGTACTTGTCCACGACATAGTTGATCACCTCGCCGCGGCGATCCATGCAGAAGTCCATGTCGATATCGGGGAGGGACACACGTTCCGGATTCAGAAACCGCTCGAAGAGCAGCGTATAGACGAGCGGATCCAGATCCGTGATGCGCAGCGCATAGGCGACGAGGCTTCCCGCCGCCGATCCGCGTCCCGGTCCGACGGGAATATTGCGTGAGCGGGCGAAGCGGATAATGTCCCACACGATCAGGAAGTAGCCGGCGAAGCCCATGGAGCAAATGACCATCAGCTCTTCGCGCAGCCGGAGTTCATAGGCGGCGGGCAGGATCGTGCTGGGCCGTTCCTTCAGCCGGGCCTTGAGTCCTTCGATAGCCAAATGCTCCACGTAGGATTCGCGCGTGTAGCCTTCCGGGACTTTGTATTGCGGCAGATGTGTCTTGTTGAGGACGAGCTCCAGGTCGCAGTTGTCCGCGATCCGGCAGGTGTTCGTCACGGCGCCGGGGAATTCGGCAAACGCCGGCGTAATCTCTTCCGTCGATTTGACGTAGAGCTGGTCGGTGTCGAACTTCATCCGGTTCGGGTCGCTGCGCGTCTTCCCGGTCTGGAGGCAGAGCATCAGTTCGTGCGGATGGGAGTCTTCTTTTTTGAGGTAGTGGCAGTCGTTGGTGCCTGCCATCGGGATGTTCAGCTTCTTGTGGATTTCGATCAGGCCGGCGTTCGCAATGCGCTGGTGGTCGAGGCCGTTGGCCTGCACTTCGAGGTAGAAGTGTTCCTTCCCGAAGATCTCCTGAAATTCGCCTGCCACGGCCATCGCTCCGTCCATGTCTTTCTGGCCGATCAGATAGGGAATCTCGCCGCTGAGGCAGCCTGACAGAGCAATCAACCCCTCGTGATGCTCCTTGAGAAGTTCCTTATCCATCCGTGGCTTATAATAGAACCCTTCAAGGTATGCTTTACTGGAAAGTTTGATGAGGTTTTGATAACCGGTCAGATTTCTAGCCAGGAGGATCAGGTGGTAGTAATCGTTGTGGGCGAGCCCGCTGTCCTTCTTGGCGTGGCGGCTGCCGAGTGCCATATAGGCTTCGCACCCGATGATGGGTTTGACTCCCGCATCCTTGGCTTTGCGATAGAACTCGATCGCCCCGAACATGTTTCCATGGTCGGTCATGGCCACGGCCGGCTGGCCGAACGACTTGATCTGCTGCACGAGCGGCTCGATCTGATTCGCGCCGTCGAGGAGGCTGAACTGGGTGTGCAGATGGAGATGAACGAAGGACGAAGCCATGGCCGGATTCTAGGAGGGCGGGGAAGGG
>CAZXNN010000595.1:0-2159 GCA_964641915.1 uncultured Nitrospira sp.
CTGTGTATGGTCTGCCGCAGTATCTGCCGTACGATGAATTTCACCCAACCGTACCGACAAATCCCTACGCGCAGACAAAGCTGGTTACTGAATCGATCTTCCGTGATCTGGCGTATTCAGATTCGACGTGGAGGATCACTTGCTTGCGCTATTTCAATCCCGTGGGGGCGCACGAAAGCAGTCTCATCGGCGATGACCCTAGCGGACCGGCAAATAACCTGATGCCGGCCCTCGCACGGGTTGCGTCGGGAGACATTCCCGAATTGATGGTCTTTGGGGACGACTATCCGACGCCTGATGGTTCTGCCGTACGAGACTACCTTCACATTATGGACTTGGCGGATGGCCACCTTTCGGCCGTGCGCCGTCAGCAAGATGTTCCGCAAAGCAAATGTGCATTCAAAGTCATCAACCTTGGCACGGGTCGAGGTCATAGCGTGCTTGAAGTGATTCGCTCCTTTGAGGTGGTCTGCGGAAGGTCAATTCCGTATCGGATTGTTCAGCGCCGACCGGGCGACATCGCCGAAATGCGTGCACAGGTCAACGAGGCGGAAAAGTTGCTGAATTGGAGGGCCACACGATCGCTCTCGGAGATGTGTGGCAGCACGTGGAAGTTTCACAATCGGCTGTCATTCGGAAGCAAGCCGATTTCACACCAACTCGACCGGCTTGATTGACACAGGGCGCTGCCGATTGCGTACGGAAAAGCTCTATCGAAACAGGATCACTCGCTGGCTCGAACAAGGATCCGTGAGACTTGCCGCGACCTATGCATGGTCTCGAAGCTTTCTCAATGCGGCCTACCTGTCGATGAGTTATCCGCAGGCAGCCTCGTTCCACAGATACTCGAGGCTTTTCCGGGGCTCGACAAGAAGCGTCAGCCCGGGCCACTGGAGGGTACGGTTTGCCGGCAAGGAGATCGTGTGCCCGCTGAAGTCGGAAAGCATCTGGTTAGACTGGGACATTGCACTGTCCATCGTTGGGCATGATATCGAGGTGAAGGAAACGTATGAGAACTTGCTGGCGAGCGAGTTCAGGCCTGACGTGTTCGTCGATGTCGGCACGAATTACGGAACGCATTCGCTTCCATTCCTGTGCCATCACATAAGGGTCATTTCCTTTGAGCCCAACTCATCGTGCAGGGCCTACTTCGAGAAGCTCTGCGCGGCCAACGGCTATTCGTCAGACGTCAGGGTCGTCGCACTGGGTGAAACGGCAGGCAAGGTAACCATCAGGAGTCCCGAGAGAGAGACTTGGTTGGGGTCGGTTGATCAAGCAGTGCAGGAGAGGCTGGCGGGTCAGTGCGAGCTCGTTGCGGAAGAGGTCGAACAGCACAGGCTTGATGAGTACTTGGCAGAGCTTGTCGGGCACCGGGTCTTGCTGAAGATTGACACGGAGGGAAATGAATTCCAGGTACTCAAAGGCGCGGACCAGACGTTGCGCCGGTGCAAGCCAATAGTGATCTTCGAGTGCTGGAAAGGGGACCAGCGCCGCCACCTGATTGAGCTGTTCGGGAAGCACGGGTACGACATCTACCCGCTGCCGTGGGATCCGACGAGTACACGCGATCCATTCGATCCGGCAACATTCATTTCGAGCAGCGCGTCCAATTTTGTCGCCGTTTTCCGAGCCGATGGCTCGGTTGTGGCGGGTGATTGATGGGCCGATACCCTTGAAGTCGGTCCTACGTATGGGAGCGCGCCTCCAGCCCTTCTTGAAGACGCGATTGACAGAGCGGCTTTTCAGAAGGCTTTCACGAGCTGATCCTCAATTGGAGGTCGAGACCAACCTCGGATTGAGCAGCTCGATCAGGTGGCGAATTCCCGCAAGGCAGACGAGCCTGGCCTTCGGGTTGCCGCGGAATCATGTTGCGGAACGTGCAACCCTCGATCTAGCTTTGTCTCTTGGGGCAATGGCTGATGGCTTCCTGGATGTCGGGGCAAACTATGGGCTCTTCTCTGTTTGTGTCAGGTGTGCAAATCCGGATCCGAAGTACCAGGTTGTCTCGATCGAGGCTGATCCGGAACTGGCGTCAAGGCTTTCCGACAACGCCAAAGTGAACTCGTTGGCCATAAACGTCCTTTCTGTGGCGGCGAGCAACGCCCGCGGAAAAGCGACATTCCTTAGAAATCTCACGGATGACTCTTCCGGGTCGTTGA
>CAZXNN010000596.1:0-2148 GCA_964641915.1 uncultured Nitrospira sp.
TAAGCCTCCGGAAAGCACACGATCTCAGCTCCTCGGCCCGCAGCCTCTGTCAGGGACTGCCTGATTCTCTCCAGGCAGTCGTCAATCGAGAAAGCGATCCGCGGCGATGCCAGGGCAATAATCATGGATTTGCTCATAACAATTGCGATGCGTTGCTGGTTCAGCCACCGATTAACCGCGGAACGGCGATCGTCTGGCCGTCACTGGAGATTCAGCCTGGCCCACGGATGCTTGGTTTCCTTGGTTCATGGCATGATAGTTCACCCGCGGACCTGTCACGACTCCTGCGACGCCCGCCTGAGGTGCATTGTTACGTTGGCTTGGCACCCGATTGCGCGGACTGTGCGAGTTGTTGCCTGGTAAGTCGGGCACGCAATTCCGCCGTTGCAGTCAGTGCAAGCGCAAGACCTGCAACCAACCCGGCGAAACCCTGCCCGCATGTCCACTCCTCGCCCATTCCCATCAGCCACCGCTGCCAAAGGAGCACGCGTGTGAAGGGGGCGTTTCCGACCAAGGCCGCTGCGAAGCCAAATGCCAGGGCCAGGCCTGCCAGAATCATCGAAACCGATCGCAACGACGGTACGGGACTCAGTGGCGAGGTTGCAATGAGACACAGGCTCAGTGCCAAGAAGGCTGTACCGGCAACGGGATACCAGGCGCTCGCATAATAAACCGCCGCAACTGCGGGCTTCACGCCGGTCAGTTCGACCTCGGATTCACTTTCGTGACGAATGATCGTGAAGCCTCGCCTCTCACCGGGTTTCAACTCTCGCAGGTCCTCAATCACTCCGTCGAATCCTCGGACGTGTCGAAACGCATCGCCGGTCCGCAACCCGGCCTGGTCCGCCGGACTACCACTGACCACACGGTTAATGCGTACCGGTCCTTCTCCAAATTGGCTGAGACTCATCTCCCAAAACGTGCTGGTGAAAGAGACACTCGGGACCAGCCCTGCCGCGACCCCCAGAGTGCATGCCAGGATTTGCAGGCGGAAATAGCTCATGTTGAGCGTTGCCTTTCGCTTGCGAGTCGTCGCCACCGCGATGAGAACATTCGAGAAGGCTGTAACTTTGGCCAACGACCCCCGAATCCACCTCCTGGCGGCCCTGGGTCTTTTCACGGGGTTGATCCGCAACCGCAACGATGCCGGCCAAAAAAGTGCAGATGAAAAACGCCGAAAACCCAGCGCGATTCGCCGAGCGGTTGCGGAACCTCGTCAGAGCGCTCGAGCATCCGTAATGCCGGCAGCGGCCTCCCGATCACGATACTGCAACCAATGCTGGATCGCGTCCCATATTTCGTCATGGCGAACCAGGTACCTTCGGAAGATCTCGATGGTAAGACACTTGTCTCGCCGAGGCGTGCCCCAGGCCCACCATTCATACCGATCGAGCTCAACGGTGAGAATGATCGGACCGAAGTACGTTCGGCCGAACCCGAAAAACCCCAGTCGCGCGCTCCGTACCGCCTTCCACGGGATCTTGCGAAATCGCCATCGTGGTGTCACGGCGTACCACTCGATTCCCTCGTGCGAAAGGATCAGCCCCGAATTGCTGGTCGCCCCAATGGTCAGCACGACGGCGAACAACGGAAGTGCGAACAATAGGACGGGCGGAGAGAACCAACCGATGGCCACGATCGCGATCACCGTGACGGCAAATGGAAGCGCGAGATAAACGAAACGAGGTCGGAAGACTTGCATCTGCGGCTGTGTTGTCTGCATACATCCCTCGACCTGCGAGCCAAAGAGCCCTCATGTACTTCGCTGGGAAACCGTCAGTGTTTGGATCCGATCATTGACCGGCTCATTGTCCGACTTGTTCCGGCAGCCCGGTCGTTTACTTGTCTCACAGACACAAGCCAGGTACCTCTCTCGAACTCTGTTGAGGCAGTTCGAAACGCTTGTAGGGTCATAAGACAAGTGGTTTGCATTTCATCGCGAGGCTCCCCCGGTCCTACATCGCGGCAATGAGTGGATAGCGGCGTCCGGGCCCGATCAGAATCGCTATGGAATCGACATCATGGTGGATCGAAGTCCATAGGGCAATCGAGTCCGCGAGCCGCCTTTTCTGAAACCCCTTGGGAGGATACCGGGCTACCTATATCATGCCCCGAATCGTATCCTTCAGCCCTTTCGGAGCCCGTCAT
>CAZXNN010000597.1:0-2147 GCA_964641915.1 uncultured Nitrospira sp.
CTGACTTTCGTGGATGGCTTCACCGGACAGTATCGCCCCAACAACAGGGCGGGGTCCCCACCGAACTGCCGGAAGATGGGTTAGACCTTGAGGGAATGATCAATGGCCTTGAGAAAGACCTCCTGCTGAAGGCGTTGGAGCGGACCCAGTGGGTGAAAAAGAAAGCGGCCAGATTGCTCCGGCTCAACACCCGATCATTCCGCTACCGGCTCGAGAAGTATGCTATAAAGGGAGGCCGTGACTAGACCGCACGAAGATTCGCTCGATCCCCCTCGATCCGCCGTTACCGTATTCGCCCCAGCCAAGGTTAATCTGATTCTGCGGGTGCTTGATCGTCGTCCTGACGGGTTTCACAATGTGTGGAGCCTCATGCAGACGGTTGGACTCGAAGACGCCGTCACCATTCGCTTGGCTCCGCAGCACACGGAGATTCGGTTACAGTGCGACAGTCATTCGCTTAGTGTCGATCAGACCAACCTCGTCTATCGTGCTGCGGCAGCGGTACTCGTGCAATCGCAGCGAAAGATCGGTCTCAATATCCAGCTGGCAAAGCGCATTCCAATGGGCGCTGGCCTTGGTGGCGGGAGCAGCGATGCGGCGGCAACCATTCTTGGAATCGATCGACTTCTGAACATCGGTTGGTCAGCAGCCCGGATGGCGGAAATCGGTCAAGAGCTTGGAAGCGATGTCCCGTTCTTCTTTCATGCGCCGACTGCAGTCGTTGTCGGTCGAGGCGAGCAGGTCAGGGCGATTCACGTGGCCGATGCCCGTTGGGCCGTGCTTGTAAATCCTGGCTTCCCCGTGGAAACGAAATGGGCCTATCAGCAACTGTCTGCAACGCGGCAGGGGGTGGCCCCGCTTTCCGATCGATGCACCCAGCTTGCAACAAAGAGCCGGATTGCATGGGAGGATGTGATCAGCCTGGCTTCAAACGATTTCGAAGGCCCGGTGTTCGCGACGCATCCTGTTCTTCAGCAGATCAAGCGGGAATTGTTGAGCCGGGGCGCTCAGCTGGCCTTGTTGTCCGGCAGCGGTGCGACGGTCTTCGGGATATTCCAGGACGAGGCCGGCGCTCGCCGGGCGGCTGCGTACTTTCACGGGCGGCCGGAACTGAAGACATTTGTGGCGCAGACCAGTTCAGGAAAGCTGCGAGTCGAGTGCGCTCCTTCTGATTTGCCAGCAATCGGTTGACAAATCCGAGGCCTTTCCGATACAGTCCGCCACTTGGTTGGCTTATTCTGGAGCGAGCCGTGAGCGAGGTAGCAAAGCCTCTGCACTCTGCCGACGTCAGCCGGTAAGTCAACTCACCCAAGTATTTTAAAGAATTCAGTTACTTAACAGTAAGAGATTAGATCGTTTGAGAAGTCGGTGATGAACAGAGAACTGAAAATATTCTCTGGGAACGCTAATCCTGCGCTTGCCCATGAGATTTGCACCTATCTCGGGCAAAAGCTCGGGGAGGCGACGGTGTCTTCATTTAGCGACGGAGAAATCCGCGTCAAAGTCGAAGAGAATGTGCGGGGTGCTGACGTCTTTGTCGTGCAATCGACCTGTCAGCCGGTGAACGACTCGCTTCTGGAACTGTTGATCATCATCGATGCACTGAAGCGCTCGTCGGCGAACCGGATCACGGCAGTCATTCCGTACTTTGGATATGGCCGGCAAGACCGGAAGGATCAACCGCGAGTGCCGATTTCGGCAAAGCTGGTGGCGGATCTGATCAGCACCGCTGGCGCAGATCGCGTGTTGACGATGGATCTTCACGCGGGGCAGATCCAGGGATTTTTCAATGTGCCGGTCGATCACTTGTATGCGTTACCGGTCCTGTTGGACTACATCACGAAGAAGAAGATTGCCGATCTGGTGGTCGTGTCGCCGGACGCCGGCGGTGTGGAGCGCGCTCGAGCCTTCGCCAAACGGCTGCAGGCGAATCTCGCCATTATCGATAAGCGCCGCGAGGGCCCGAACCAGGCGCAGATCATGAATATTATCGGTGATGTGCAGGGTAAGAGCGTGCTGCTCCTGGACGATATGATCGATACGGCCGGAACCATTGTGCAGGGTGCACAGGCTTGCGCCGACAAGGGTGCACGGGAAGTATGGACTGCCTGTACGCATGCGGTATTGTCGGGGCCGGCGCTGGACCG
>CAZXNN010000598.1:0-2130 GCA_964641915.1 uncultured Nitrospira sp.
TTGGGTGAGAAAGATGAAAGGGACAGTCCAACCACGGCTGACGTCAGCCAAGAGCGGGGCGTCAAACTAAACCGTTTGAAACTCCCTGTGCAGTGAAAGGAGGCGAGGTCCATGGCAGATAATAAATCCCTCATCGGGACAAAGAATAAAAAGGGGCAGACCTTTACCGATACCTGGACAATGATGAACGACGCCCCGCGCACCCCGTCGTTCTATACAGGTAGCGAAGTCATTAAAGAAGCGTTGCGACGCGCCAGTTGCGACGTCATGATTGCCTATCCGATCACCCCGCAGAGTGAAGCGGCGGCGTTGATTGGCGAATTGTTCGCAGAAGGCTACATCGGTGATTACTTCCGCGGTGAGAGTGAGTTTGCCGTCATGTCCCAGTGCGCCGGCGCCGCATTCGGTGGCGCTCGCGTCTTTACGACGACCGCAGGCCCCGGCACGATGCGCGCCATGGAAAACTTCCCCATGTGGTCCGGTGCGCGGCTGCCGATTCAAATGATCGTCACGTGCCGCGGCATCAACTCGCCGCTCTCTATCCAACCGGACACACTCGAAATCGCGTACTTGTTGAATACCGGAATGCTGGTCTGGCATGCGGAGACCGCGCAAGACTTCTTCGACTGGATTCTCAAAGGCTACATGGTATCGGAAGAGCCGGACGTGCACTTGCCCCTCGCGCTCTGCTGCGACGGGTTTTTTGTGACGCACACGAAGGACGTCGTTAATCTCACGCCAGCCGACATGTGCTTACCGCCCTACGACCCCTACCGCTCACCGGTCCCCTGCATGGACATGGAATGCCCACCGGTCCGAATGATGCGCGATCCCTTCGTCATGAAGAGCAATTACATCAGCTACGCCACACATGCCAGCTGGCAGCAGGAAATCTGGGCGGCGGTTGAACGCTCAAGAAAACATACTATCAAGTGGATCAACGGACTGGTCGATACTGAGAATACCGATGCGGAGATCATGATCGTGGCCTCCGGGACAGCCGTCTCACAGGGACGCGAAGCCATCCGCCTCTTAGAGGACGAAGGCATACGCTGCGGACTAGTGAAAGTAAAGTCCCTGCGCCCCTGGCCGGAAGAGGAAATCCGGGAAGCCACGAAAAACGCAAAGCACATTTTCGTGCCGGAGTTTAACGTCACCGGGTGGCTGGCGAAAGAAATCAAGGCGACGATTCCCAATCACCATCGAGTCCATTCCGGTCCGCGCGTGTGCGGAGGCATGACGATGCCGCCTGAAATCATCGTTCAGGAAATCAAAACAGTCCTCGGGATGAAGACCGTCTCCCTGGCTGGTCGTGGGAGCTGAAGAACTTAACGAACGGGCAAGCTACCTAATATTGAACGAGACCCCTTTGAGGAGGCACATATGAGCAAAGAACGTATTCAGATTTCAGAAGCCCTATACGACATCATGCCGTCTGATTATCAGGACCTGGTCAAGAGCGCGACCTACGGCAAAGAAGACCGCGGATGGAAAGATATCGGTAACAGCAAGGAACTCATCGAGCAGCACTCACTCTGCGCCGGCTGCCCGGAGTCCATGGCGTTCCGCTATATCCTGGCCTCACTCCCCAATCCGGAAGACACCGTGATGGTTGGTTCAACCGGTTGCACCAGCTTGGTGTTCCCGATGGTGGCCGTCCACAACATTCACTCTCTCTTCGGCAACCAGAATGCCATCGCGTCCGGGTTGAAGCGCGCCCTGAGCGTCCGCTTCCCGGGCCGGACGAAAGACGTCGTGGTCCTCGCCGGTGACGGCGCCACCGTCGACATCGGCCTCGACATGACCCTTCAAGCCTGGTTTCGCCAGGAAAAGTTCACCACCATCTGCTTCGACAACGAACTCTACGCCAACACCGGCGGCCAGGAGAGCGGACTGATGCAGAAGGGTTTCGTCGCTAAGATGGCTCCGGTCGGCAAGCTGTTCGACAAGGTCCGGTTGCCGGAAATCGCCCGCGAGTCCGGCTGTCACTATGTGGTGAATTGCACCGTCAGCAAGCCCTCCCTGGTCGAAAAAGTCATCCGTAATGCCGTGCATATTGCGCGCGAGATCGGCCCGACCTATCTCCAGCTCTATACGCCCTGCATTCTGGAAATCGGGAAGAACAGCATG
>CAZXNN010000599.1:0-2125 GCA_964641915.1 uncultured Nitrospira sp.
ACTCCACCATCGGAGGAGCAGGATCGGGATAGGCGACAATGTCGAGCAGATGAAAGGCGTAGAGACCGCCGAAGAGGAGCAGAAGCCCGAGGGCACAGACCAGGAATCGTTGAACGAGCGCCACCTCAACGATTTTCGTGATCATCGCCCCTCAACAAAAGCACGGCTCGTCCGGCAGTGGCGGCGACGGCAAGAAGCAATCATTGCCCTTGCACCTCTTGGCCCTTGATCAGTACCGCACCCTTCGTCACGATGCGTTCTCCCTGCTTGAGCCCTTCAATGACCCGCGTGTGGTCGGGTGAGATCGTGGCAATCTTCACTTCTCGTTTACTGTAGCGGTGCTCGCCCTCAACGACATACACAAACTGTTTGCCATCGACTTCCAGTACCGCTTCACGGGGCACGGTCAAAAATTGACTGGCCTCCCCGACATCGAGTTGCAGCCGCGCAAACATTTCCGGCTTGAGCTTGTGCGCCCGGTTGTCGACACGTGCCCGAACCTTGATGGTTCTCGTGACCGGATCGACGACATCGCCCACCGACGTGACCTTGGCAGGAAACTCCATACCGGGGTAGGCTTCGACCAGCACCACCGCGGACTGCCCTTCTCGCACCAATGCCAAATCATGCTCATACACATCGGCCACGACCTGCAAGACATCCAAGTCGGCCACGATAAACAGCACATGGTCGGGGTCTCCGGTGACGGACTGGCCAGGAGTCACGGTCCGCTCTACCACGATCCCACTCAGCGGGCTCTTCATCTCAAATCGCGATGTGATCTGTTGTCTATCCAGCGGTTTATTCAGCTCTTTGGGAGCGATCCGAAACGACAGCAATCGCTCCTTGGCCAGACGAAACTCCGCACGGGCTTTTACCAGTTCGTTCTCGGCTTGTTTGAGATCCTTCAGCGCCAGTGCCTTGTCCTCATACAGATCGTTGGCCAGCTCATAGGCCCGCGTTGCATATTGCAAATCAGAGTCTTCCCTGACGTATTTTGAGTAGGCCTGCGCAATATCTGGGCTATCTACGACCAGCAACACGTCGCCCGCCTTCACTCGACCGCCCAGATGAACCCTTACCTCGACGACCCGTCCTTGTAGCGGAGAAGAAACCCGTGAATACTTGTCCTCACCATAGGCGATCTTGCCCGAAAGCGTCAGCCCTTGGCGGGACGAATTGAACTCGACGATCGCCGTTTGAACACGCGGCGACGATTCGATCGGAAGTGCCGCTCCAGTCTTGTCGGACGGATGTACGGCAGTCTGTGAATGGGGCGGCTGATCATGCTGACCGCAGGCCGAGAGCGAGAGAACGATGACGCTGGTGACACTCGCCACGAAACTCGAGGCAGAACCGAGGCAGGAAGACAATCGACGGTCGTTCATTGTTGGGATTGAACCTCTAGCTAGAAAGGACTTGCGGGATTATGACGTGATGTCCATCCCAACGGCACGTTCCAGTTGAATCATGTTCCGCTGATAATTGAACAATGCCTCGATATAATTCTGCTGGATCGTCCTCGAGGTCCTGGCTGCGTCAAGGAGATCGATCAGCGTAACCCCGCCCCGATCATAAGCCCGCTCGGCGATTGTAAAGATCGACCGCGCATCATCGAGTACCCCTCCAAGAAAGGCCTCGACCAACCGACGGCTTTCAAGCAAGTTGCGATACGCCACCTCCACTTGATTCTCAACCTGGTTGAGCGCCTTGCTGAGATCAGCTCCCGCCGCTTGTATCGAGGCCTCTGCCTGCATGATTTTCCCCTGGTTGCGATTGAATAATGGCAACGGCACGCCAAGACTGAATGCCATTTGATTTGAATTGTCTGGTCCATGGGAGCCCTGAACGGCATACCCCGCCCCGACGGTGACATCGGGGATCCGGTACGCTGTGGCCAACCTCAGTTCGGCCTCACGTTGTGACACCGTCAACCGTTTTGCTCGAATATCAGGACGAGCGTCCGACGCAAGCGCACGCAGCTTGGTGATGTCCGGATTCACTCGTTGATACTCTAACTCCGTCGTCAACTCCACGGGAGAGACCGGGGAAAGCCGCAAGAGCTGGCGCAGATCGGATCTGGCCGATTCCGATTCTTGAATCGCTTGAATCACTTGAGTTTGGA
>CAZXNN010000600.1:0-2124 GCA_964641915.1 uncultured Nitrospira sp.
TCCATCCTCATCTGACCAACGGTCAGGCCCACCGCGTCTGCGACGAGATCCGCGCTTGGTTTCAACGCTGACAGACTCGGGGGAATGAAGGATTTTGCTGGAAGATATTGCGTCTGATAATGACCGTTAATGACTGTTGATAGCGCGAAAGGGCGAGTGTGTGGTGGGAAGGGGTTATTGATGGCCTATTCATTATCAGACGCATTCTCGATCGTAGCTCAAAAACAGAGGGGGGCAGATTTTGTGGGAGGGGTCGAAAGGGAGTTGCAATCCGGTTGATCCTGAGAAATCCTGTTCATTCGATCCATACCTTTTGTCTATTGGCTTTTATGGGTCCGATGGACGCTGAAAAGTGTGCGCCATGAAATTGTTCGTCAAGGGTGAATCGTTTGTTTCGAAATCCGTTATCTTCCTGCGGGACGATGACGGCGGGAAATTCACGGCGGACCTGATTGCCGGAATCACCGTCGGGTTGGTCGCTTTGCCGCTGGCGATGGCGTTCGCTATCTCGTCGGGCGTCGCGCCGCAATCGGGGATCTACTGTGCGGTCGTCGCGGGGGTTCTGATCTCGGCGCCTGGCGGGTCAAAGACGCAGATTGGCGGCCCGACAGGCGCGTTCGTTATCGTCGTGGCCGGCATCTGAAAAGGAGAGAACTGTAAATGAAAAAAATGGCGCTCCTCGCAAGCCTGATCATTGGGCTGTGTCTGTCGGCAACGGCAAAGCCCATTCATCACAAAGCGGGGAAGCAGACAAAACCGGTCGATGCCAGGCTGGCGCTGAAAAAGCTGATGGAGGGGAATCACCGCTTCGCGAGCCATCACATGCGGCATCCCGACGAGACGCTGGCGCGGCGGATCAGCCTGGCGCGGAATGGACAGCATCCCTTCGCCGTCGTCCTGAGCTGCTCGGATTCCCGCATTCCTCCCGAGATCGTCTTCGATCAGGGACTGGGCGATCTGTTTGTCGTTCGCGTGGCCGGAAATATCTCGGATGACGCCGTCATCGGAAGCATTGAATATGCGGCGGGCCACCTGGGGATTCCGCTGCTCGTCGTGCTCGGACACGAAAATTGCGGCGCGGTGCATGCGGCCATCGATAATCAGAAAGAGGGGCACCTGGCGGCGCTCGTCGAAGCGATTCTCCCGGCGGTTGAAAAAGTTCGCAGCAGGCATCCCCAACCGGCGCAGCACGAGACCTCCGCGCACTTCAACGAAGAGGTGTCGCAAGCCAACGTCGAGGCGGTCATCGGGAAATTGACAGCCAGCGAACCCATCCTGGCGCCCATGATCCGGGAGAAGAGACTGGTCGTGGTCGGCGGGTATTATCACCTGGCGAGCGGAAAGGTGAGCCTGCTGCCGCATCACGCGCCCTGAAAATCGTCAAGGCCGCTCGGAGGAGGTCGAACCATGAAACCCGAAGCGAACGTCCAGCAGGCCGTCCCGTTTTTTGGCGTCTCGAACATCGAGGCGTCCGTGCGCTATTACGTCGACGGCCTCGGCTTCGAGATGACCAGAAGCTGGATCCACGAGGGTAGGCTCCGCTGGTGCTCGCTGCAGCACGGCGGCGCGGCTCTCATGCTGCAGGAGTTCTGGAAGGAAGGGCCGCATGCCGGCACGCCCAAAGAGAGACTGGGCGTGGGCGTCTCGATCTGCTTCATCTGCAAAGACGCCCTCGCCCTCTACCGCGAAATCACCGCCCGGGGAATCGAGGCCACGCGCCCCTTCGTCGGCAACGGGATGTGGGTCACCTCCCTGACAGATCCCGACGGGTACCGGATCGACTTTGAAAGCTACACGGACGCGCCGGAAGAGACCGAATACTCGGAGGACGCGGCCGCCTGAAAGAAAGGAAGCGCGATGAAGATCAAATTGACCAGCGTCATGGTCGACGATCAGGAGAAGGCCTTGATGTTTTATACCGATGTGCTGGGCTTCGTTAAAAAAACGGAGATCCCGGTTGGAGCGTTCAAGTGGCTGACGGTGGTCTCGCCCGAAGGGCCGGACGATATCGAGCTGCTTCTCGAACCCAATCAGAATCCCGCGGCGAAGACATATCAGGCGGCCCTCTTCAGCCAGGGAATCCCGCTGGCCTCTTTCGCCGTGGAGGATGTTCAAAAAGAGTTT
>CAZXNN010000601.1:0-2111 GCA_964641915.1 uncultured Nitrospira sp.
GCGGCTGCCGCCATTGTCGGCCAGTTTGTGACCCTCCCAGGCTGGGGCGAATTCGGGGACCGTTTTGGAAACAAGGCACTGCTCACCTTTACCGGTCTGTTAGTCGCGTTTCTCCCCATGCTGTATCTGATCAGCACGACCTGGCTGTTCCTGGTGCTCGTGAATTTTTTTGGAGGGGTCGTCTGGGCGGGACTGTCGCTCGGGCTGAGCAACTACGTTTTCGATGCCGTGCGTCCGGCGGATCGGGCAAAAGCGGTTGCAGTCTCAAGCACCGTGAATGCGATCGGATGGGCCACGGGCACGCTTGTCGGCAGTTGGCTCATCGACACTGTGCCGGGGGATCTCCAATTCGGATCTTTTCACATTGATCCTGTGTCGAATCTCCCGTTTATCTTCTTCATCTCAGGAAGCCTGCGACTCGTCATCTCTCTGGCCTTACTCCGAACGTTTCACGAACCACGGCGGGTCGAACAGCGAACCCCGGCTCAATTATTTCAGGAACTACCGCTGATCAAACCCTTGGGAATGCTTCTCCTTCGATTCCCGGATAAATCTTCTGGCTAGCGCGGCATCGCGGGATCAGTCGACCGTCCCTGCTCCTCCAGCTTCAATTTCTCGAAGGTCTTGTCGGCATGACCGCGCACCTGCTCCGGCGTCATGGTAGAGGTCGACTTCGGCGCCTCGTTCGCACAAGCGCCAAGACCGAGCAGCATACTCGCCATAACCGCTCCGATTCCCATCACTCGAACTCGATTCCTCATAGCCTCCCCTTTCCTCCAGCCTATCGACCACCACGATCCAGCCGCATGCCACTAGCACACATCATACGCTTTCAGGTCATCCAACGCCACGACACCCCCTTCGTTGACTCGCTCAAGGGGCCAGAGTATTCTGATTCACTAATACTGATTCCATGAACAATTGAGGTAACCATGTCGTTACGAGACCGCTTAACAGAAGATTTGAAACTCGCGATGAAATCGAGGGATCAGCTTCGGATGGATGTCATCCGGATGGTCAAGGCTGCAATTATCAACAAGGAGATGGAACTCAAAAAGGATCTGGACGACGCGGACATGAGCAAGATCATGACGACCTTGATCAAGCAACGCCGTGACTCCGTCGAACAGTACGAAAAGGCCCAGCGCCCTGAGCTGGCTGCAAAAGAGCGCCAGGAAATCACCATCATTGAAGGGTATCTTCCTCAAGCGCTCTCCCCGCAACAGCTAGTGGACCTTGTCGGAAGCGTGATTGCTGAGTCAGGCGCGAGTTCACCGAAAGACATGGGCACGGTCATGAAAGCGGTGATGGTCCGCCTGGCCGGGCAACCCGTCGACGGAAAAATCATCAGCGATCTCGTCAAGTCAAAGCTCCAGTAGACTATTTCCTAGCCCTACTCGGACTCCCCGTCGGCATTTGCTATACTTAGGAAATATTCCGTGGAGAGGATAGACCGTTCAGGCCCTCTCCAGTTTTTCCTGCAATCATCCGTTAAGAGAAAGTATCATGGCCATTCTGATTGTCGATGACTCCCCTGACCAGCATCTGCTTCTGCGCTCACTCCTGACCAGAGCGGGGCACGGAGATATCCTGACGGCGGAATCAGCCAAAGCCGCGTTCGCCACGCTCAATATGGAGGGAACCGCGCTGTCCGCTCCTGTCGATCTCATCCTCATGGACGTGCTGATGCCGGAGCTTGACGGCGTCTCTGCCTGCCGACAGGTAAAGAACACGACCCACCTCCGCGACATCCCGATCATCATGGTCACTGCAAAAAACGACCTCAGCAATCTGAAAGAGGCCTTTGCCGCCGGAGCCATGGACTACATCAATAAGCCCGTGAACAGCGTGGAACTCCTTGCCCGCGTCTCTTCTGCCCTGGCACTCAAGCACGAGATGGATTGCAGAAAAGAACGGGAAAGCGAATTGCGGCGAAGCAACGACGAGTTGCAGCGCGCACTCAAAGAAGTGAAAGTCCTTCGCGGCCTGATTCCGATTTGCGCCTCCTGCAAGAAGATCCGCAATGACGGGGGCTTCTGGCAGCAGCTGGAAGAATATCTCTGCGACCACTCCGAGGCCGAATTCAGCCATGGCCTCTGCCAGCCCTGTGT
>CAZXNN010000602.1:0-2102 GCA_964641915.1 uncultured Nitrospira sp.
GTCGAGCACCGGGTTGGCCAGCAGAAGAAGCTGGGCCACAGGACGTTGTGCAACGACCTTCAGGGCGACTCGGGCCGCGACATCTTCGGCCAGGATCGCAAGTGGGGCGGTGGGCCACGTCGTATGAGCAAATTCAAGAACCGTTTGCAGATCGGCCTGCATGCTCCGCATTGTCGTCTGGAGGACATCGCCGTCGCTTTGGCCGATGTGGTTGCTGTAGTCATAGCGCAGGACACGGAGCCGATTGATGGCCAAGAATTCTGACAGGGCCACATAGTCGGTCTGGGTGCATCCGAAGCCGGGAGAGAGGATCACGATCGGCGTATTCGGGGAAACCTGGTGACGTGCGTGATCATCGGTGATGGCGATGACTTGGCCTCGTACATTCCGACATTCCCGTCTGGCGCTGACAATGGCCGCACGGCCGGCGATTCCATCCAAGTCGATGGACGAGCCGATGTGTTGGGCGACGACGCGATTGACCTCGCGCTCGGCGAAGGCCGGCAGTTCAATGAAGCGGACGCCGAAGCGCTGCCCCGGTTCAGTGTGGGTCGGGCGTAGCTCGGAAGGAGCTGTGGGGTCTGGAGCGGTCCACACGATTTGTGCCTGGAGTACAGCATCCGGTGCGGCGGGCTCGTGAGGCTGTGAATGATCCTGCCCGTTGCCGTGGGGAAAATGTAAGATGATCGTCTCCCCTACGTGGCCGGGAAGCGTTTTGGCCTGCAGGCAGGCCCCTCCGCGTGAAAAACTCACGGCCAGTCCGAGTTGTCGAGCGGCCGGGTTCTGTTCATGAGCCCCTTCGATCCGTACCGGAAGCGCGACTCGGACCCGGATGCCTTCCCGGTGATCGGTGGCTCGGTGGCCCTGACCGGGCTGGTCCGGAAGCGCGACGTCATCCGGCTGTGAAAGCAGCGCCTCAAGGCTGATCGCCAGGCTCCGCTCTTGGGCGGCTTCGATAAAGGAGCCGAGGACCTTTCGTTCGGTCTCGCCTGGCGGAGAGAATTCGAATGCGAGGACCGGACGCTCTCCTGCGTCACCGGGTGGTCCGGCCTGCATGCCGCGTTCGTGGACGGTGGCGTGAAGTTCCAGAATCCCTACGATGGTTTTGAACACCAAATAGGCTGATTGCCCAGAGAGATTCGGGAGCGGCCCCGTGAGGATGACGGCGGCTCCTGTCAGGCTCAACGTATGAACGGTTCCCTCGCGGACTGCTGGGCCGACGGTCACTCGCGCCGGAAGTTGGACTGCGGCGCGTATGGCCATTCTTCGATCCGGGAGCGGTCTGTCTGAAGGTGGCGGCAGCGGAGTTTCCACGTGCGTGTCGACCGTTGCAGGTACGGGCGGCTCAGGCGGGTTTGGCGCCGCATCTGCCGGTGTCTCAGGTGTCTGAGGTATTTCAGGAATCGGTAGCCACAGGCGGACTGAGAGCGGCTGCCTCGCCGGGGCCAGCCACTCCATGCGACCCTGTAGCTGGCCGATGTCTTCATAGGCCTGGGTGAGATCAGGGGAGGCCGGTAGTGAATCGGTCGTCAGGGTCGCCGCTGATTCGCTTTCTTGAATCAGAATCTCGACCTCTCGGGGTGCCGGGGCAGGAAAGAGGCCAGGCGCCTGATCGATCGGGGTCCCGGTGGCCGTGACCGTTTGCGTAAAAATATCCAGTCGATGAATCCTGTGGCGGGCGGCCATCTGACGAATCGCCTGGATGACCACAATCTGAATGATCCGTACCCAGCTATTCCGTGAACTGCCAACGTCCGGGAGGCCGGTCGTCTTGTGGTGCTGCACGATATTGAGATGAGCAACGGGAGCCAGGGCTTCGGCGATGACCTGACCCAGGGTGTCTTCGGCTAGACCGGCATCAATGACGGCCTGAGCGAGCGCGTCTCCGTAAGCCGAGGCTTCCCGCGTTTGCGCGGTGAGGGCTTCAAGGCGGGTATCAAGCTGGGCTTCACGGATCGTTTCCAGGAGTCGCTGGGACTGGGCCAACACTGCGGAGAGGGGCCTGTGCAGCTCGTGCGACAGGCTGGTCAAGCGCTGCACGATCGCACGATGGCGATCTGATTCAAGCAGTCTGGTTTCAAGGCGCTGAATGGTCTCGGTCT
>CAZXNN010000603.1:0-2097 GCA_964641915.1 uncultured Nitrospira sp.
AAATGGCCGCTTTCGTTACGGTAGAGACCGGTCAGACAGTTGGAGAAGGTCGTCTTGCCGGCCCCGTTGGGGCCGATCAGGCCGTAGATCTCGCCGCGACGAATGGTCAGTGATACGTCGTGCAAGGCCTTGACGCCACCAAAGTGCTTCGCCACCTCGTGCGCTTCGAGCAGGATCTGAGACGTGGCCATCTCAGTCGACGCTTTCGGTAAGTTCGCGGCGGCGCTGTGAGGAAGGCCACAGTCCGGCCGGCCGGAAGCGCATGACGAGCACCAGCGCCAAGCCGAAAATCAGCATCCGCAAACTCTCGGGATCAATGATCATGCGCCCGAACAGGCCGCGTTGCAGGGGCTCTATGCCATAGCGCAGCGCCTCCGGCAGAGCGGTCAGCAGAACAGCGCCAAGAATGACCCCGGGAATATGCCCCATGCCACCGAGGACGACCATCGCCAGAATGGTGATGGATTCCATCAGCGAGAAGCTCTCCGGACTGACGAATCCTTGCATCGCTGCAAAGACACCACCCGCGACGCCGCCAAAAGAGGCGCCCATCGCGAATGCCAGCAACTTGATGTTGCGCGTGTTGATGCCACAGGCCTTGGCGGCAACCTCATCCTCGCGGATCGCCTGCCAGGCGCGGCCAATCCGCGAATCCTGCAGACGAAAGTTGATCAGGACAATCAGCAAAGCGAGTACGACGAGCAGAAAGTAGTACTTTTGTGGTCCCGTAATCGTCAGTCCAAGAACCGTGCTCGAAGTGGCCAACGAAAGATCCCCGATACGGATCGGATCGATCAGCGTGATCCCCTGTGCCCCATTGGTGACATTGATCGGAGCGTTGAGGTTATTCATGAAAATGCGAATGATCTCGCCAAATCCCAGGGTCACGATCGCCAGGTAATCTCCCCGCAACTTGAGCGTCGGCGCACCGAGCAGAACGCCGAAAATGCACGCCAGAGCCGCGCCAAAGGGCAGGATGATCCAGAACGGCAGGTGCAGCCCGAAGTGTGGCGACGCCAGCAGGGCATACGCATAGGCCCCGACTGCGTAGAAGGCGACATAGCCCAGGTCGAGCAGTCCCGCGTAGCCGACGACGATGTTCAGTCCAAGCGCCAGAAAAACATAGAGGATCGCGAAGTTGGCAATCCGCACCCACGCCTGTCCACCGAGTGCGGCGATGAAGGGAACCGCGATCAGCGCCGCAGCCATCAGGACCACACCGAGCCAGCGCCGCTGCCACGGAAGCGACCACTTGGCCGTTGTCGCGCTCATGCCCGATCCCCCGTACGTTCGCCAAAGAGGCCCGACGGACGGAACATGAGAACGATGATCAATACGAGAAAGGCGAAAATGTCCTGGTAATGGCTACCCAGGAAGTTACCCGTCAGATCACCGATATAGCCAGCACCCAAGGCTTCGATGACCCCGAGCAGGAGTCCGCCGGCCATCGCTCCGGCGAGATTGCCGATGCCGCCGAGAACCGCCGCGGTAAATGCCTTCAGGCCAAGCATGAAACCCATCTGATAATGGGCAATTTCATAATATGAGCCGACCATGCAACCGGCAACGGCACCGAGCGCGGAGCCGATGACGAAAGCCATCGCAATCACGTGATTGATATCGACGCCCATCAGTGACGCCACATGCGGGTTCTGGGCCGTCGCCCGCATCGCCATTCCCATCCGCGTCCGATGCACCAGATACATCAACCCGACCATCATCATTGCCGCAATGGTGACAATGGTGATCTGAACGTTGGTAAAGCTGGCCCCTCCGATTTCGTAAATCGTTTTCCGAATCATGGGCGGAAAGGTGATGTAGTTGCGGCCCCAGACGATCATGGCCACATTCTGCAGGACGATCGACATGCCAATTGCGGTAATCAGTGGCGTCAGCCGCGGGGCATGCCGCAACGGGCGATAAGCCACTCGTTCCAGGGCCCAGCCGAGGATCATGCAGACGATTACCGAAACAATCAGCCCGCTGCTCAGCACCAACAGTGGCGACATCCCGCTGCCGGCAAGGGCTACGATCACGCTGAAGGCGACCATCGTCCCAATCATCACCACCTCGCCATGGGCAAAGTTGATCAGACCG
>CAZXNN010000604.1:0-2096 GCA_964641915.1 uncultured Nitrospira sp.
GAGCAGTTCTAATGCGCGGATAAACGCCTTTTCGGAAAGCCCCGGATCTTTTCCTTGCCACCGACGCGCACGGGCTACATCGCTCCCGACATTCGCCAGTTGTTCCATGAGTGACAAGGTCTGCCATCGGCCTGCAGCAAGATTTGCATGGATGTGTGACATGCCGCTTACTCCTTGACTAATCGACTCACGATCACGGTGATGGCCTCGCGGACCTCGGCGCTTTCGACATATCGGGAGCGATTCCCGCCCGAGGGGCGCACATTGATCATAGAGTCGAACTCGATCCATTCGGTGGCCGGCTGTTCGGGGTAGAGATTGATGCCCCAGAGGTTCTTCTGTACTGACCCCTGATCGAGAAGCATGGCCTCCTCGTCCGAATGCAGTTCTCCACCGATTGCCATAATGCACTGCTCCACATCGACGACGGCTTTCACCATATCGCCGAACTGCTGTTTCGCCATCTCGTTGAGTTCGGCCTTTCTGATGGCTTCACGGACAATCTTGATTTCCATTGCGTTCGACGTGTCCTGTTCATTTGAAAGACGCAGTATGGCCGCTGGGGATGCAATACGGAATGAAGAAACTGGGACATTGTACGTTTTCAACATGGGCAGGTCTAGAGTTCTGGTTCTGTGATAGGGATTAGCGGTGAAGGGCTGGGCGAGCGAGGAAGACGCCGGTCAGCCACGCACCGGGAAATGGTTCCTGACAGCTCTTCCCTTCGTAATTCGTCAGGCCGCGAGCCAGTGATAGAGCATCAATATTATAAGCGCCCCGATGATTGCGAAGACAAACGCGGCGATATCGGAATCCCCGGTGAGACCCACTTGGCCTCCAAGACAGCCGCCGATCAGGCCGCCTCCGATCCCGATCACCGTCGTCCCGATCAACTGACCCGGGTCCTTTCCGGGCATCAGCACTTTGGCAATGACGCCCACGGCAAGCGCAAACACCAGAAATTCGAGGGTAGTAGTAAGCGACGTCCAATCCATGAAGCCTCCGACGATGTGATTTGGGTGAACAGCTTACTATACAGGTTTCTTGCCCCAGGGCAGCAAGCCTTGGGGAGAAGATAAATGGGATTAGATCGATCAGTCCCTCTTTGATCATGAATTGGTCACGTTGCGGACCTGGGGAATCGGCAGCAGCCATTCGGAAGGGAAGACTGGCAAGTAAAGATTGCGGCGGCGCTGGGCTTGGAATCGACGATGCGGCAGCGGGGGAGGGGCCGAAGAAGCCGCTAGGACAGTAGCTTGTCCCAATTTCTTGTTCTGGGGTGGGGGGAGGTTATCGGTAGATCTCTTTCCGGTCGCCGATTTTCACGACGAGGACAATCAGTTGCTTGTCTTGAATCGTATAGATGATGCGGTAGTCGCCTTCACGAATTCGATACAAGTCCTCTTCGCCGGCGAGTTTCTTGACGCCTTGAGGGCGTGGATTTTCTTTCAGCATGCGAAGCCGTTTCACGATCCGCTTTTGAACCGGTTCGGTGAGTGCTTTGAGTTGGCGCTCGGCAGGCGGGGCGAGGAGAATCGAGTAGGTCATCGGAGAATGCTAGAGACCGAGTTCCTTGATGATGGCTTCCAGAGACTTCGCGCCCTTCTTCTTCGTCTCGGATAAGGCGGCTCGCGCATCGACCAGGTCGATGCGGTCTTCCAAGACTTCCAGTAATCGCAAATCTTCCATTGAAACCACGGCGGCCACGTCCTTTCCGCGCCGTCGCAAAACCACCCGCTCCTTGCCAAATGCGACGCGGTTGATGGTCTCCGAAAATCCTTCGCGTGCTTTACTGGATGGAAGATGTGCCACGGATGACCTCATTGGACGTGTGCGAATTGTACAAATAGTACGTTTCGTACGGCTGGCTGTCAAGGGGAGGGAGGCAAGGTACGAGAGGGCATGGCGAGGAAGGCGCCAACGGTTATGCGCCGGGAAATGGTTCCTGACAACGTTTTCTTACCCTAGTCCGTCGTCACCGGCGTTTACTCTTCCACGCCCACGCCGATCACGATGAGCACCGCATAGTCTTGCTTTGTGCAGCCCTCGACCGGAGGCATCGCTCCCCCTGGCGCAACTGGAAACGTACTATTTGT
>CAZXNN010000605.1:0-2093 GCA_964641915.1 uncultured Nitrospira sp.
TCGACGCGCTACCTCGGAACCGCGACCGGTGACGGCGCTCAACGCGATGGGCAGCTCCGGCCGTCGCGGTCCTTCTGGCGGCCTGCGCCAACCCACCGCAGAGTCCCGGCAACACCCGTGTTGCCGCACCCACTGCAGGCGCGTCGACCACGGCACCGGTCAATTCGACGGAGGCCAAGGCGCCTGCCGCCCAGCACACCACTGCAGCCAGACCCACCCGAGTGGGGCATCGACCGATTCCCGCGCCGTCGACGACGCCTGCCCTCAGGCCGGTTGACCTGAAGCAGTTCATCGACGGCGACTTGCCGGTGCTGGATGACACCGAGGTCTCGTTCTTCCGAGGTCAACGCAGTTGCGATGCGTCGCGCCGCGCGGTGTACATGACCGAGCAGTTCGTGGTGATCGAGTTCAACTTCCACGCTCCCAATGCGGTTGGCAATTGCAGCTTGAGCATCGTCAACCGCTCGTCGCTGGAGTCGCCCACGGGCACTCACAGGATCGTGGCGCTGAGCAACGCGCAAGGAGTGACGGAAGAGGCCTACCTCAAGAGCAGGCCGCAGTTCGCCATCTACTCGCGCAACGGCATGCAGCCGGACGAGTTTTCAAAGGTGGTGTTCAACAGCGAGGGCACGCGAGACGAGTCCGCGTTGCGGGCGAGTGAGCGACTCTTCGGTCGCCAAGGCAGGGATCAACTGTCCGCGCTCTTCAGGACGCAGGATGTGCATCGGGAGTCCGTGGCGCAGGAACGGCTGGCGAATCCGGCCGTCAGGCGCCTGGTGGATGAGTGCAACGTTCAGGCTTTCCAGGATCACCTCTCGAGCCACGACGCCTACCTGAGCTACCTTGGCACCTTGTCTTCGGGTGAAAAGGGATCCAAGGCGCCTTTCGGACCGTCGGTCGCCAAGTTCTATGGCCAGACCTACACCGACGCCCGTCTGAAGCAGGGCTGGCCGAGCGTGCTGAGCGCAGACGCCTTCGCTCGCCCACGGGTGGAGGCCGAACTGCGCAGCGCAGCGACCAAGGAAGCGACCGCGCTGGAGCGCAACATCGCCGAACGTGCGCGCAGGCCGAGCGCCTGGGCTCACCGGGACATTACCTGCACCTACGCCATCGCCTGGAATCCTGGGCTGTATCGGGCGAACGAGAAACGGATGCTCGTTCCTTCAGTGACGCGTGGCCCGAAGATGGATCTCACCCCCATCCGCCAGTACCGCGATGCCTACCAGGGCGCCTTGGCTGCGTTGGAGCCGCAGTTGTCTCAGGTGCCCCTGGCCACAGCCACCCAGCCTTCCATCACTTTCAACTTCCCGGGCTGCCCAGGCTTGTACTTCAACTCGCGGCGGGCCTTGGAACCGGTGTCTGCCGAACTGGGCAGCAAGTTGCTGGCGGCTGCCCGCGCCACGCCCTCCAACGAACTGCTGCTGAGCCTCTCGTTCCGCTTCACACACGCGAAGTGGATTGCCACCCCGTACGGGCACGGCTACGTCGTGGACCCGGACGTGGCGCTCAGTCGGGTGCGTATCCACGACCTGAGTGGAGCGCTCCTGCACACCTTTGGAGCGGACGCCAAGTTCAACTGCGTCGGTATCTGAAGCTGCAGTCCGCTGGCCGGCCTCGCGGCACCGCAGTCGAGGGTCGGGGCGCTGACGTACAGCGATGTCCAGAAAGGAGAATCCGCGTGCCCCGGCGGCCGCAGGTCGACCGGACCTGCACCAACTTCAGGTACAACCGAACGCACGGCTCCCGTGATGATCACGAATGGACGAAACCGCTCCCGGCGCAGTCGTACGCCTTCCTTTGCCTGCATTGACCCGCCCGACCGCGTCGGCTGAAAGGCGCCACGCCTTGTCTCGGGCATAGGTCCATGCCGGCGCACCGGATGAGCACTCCCGTTGTCCAGCTCAGCGTGCCCGGTGCCCGCTTCCGATGCCTGATTGCAGCCCTGCTGGCCTGCAGCCTGCTGGCACTCGAGCCCGCCCAAGCCTCCGAGCCTGATCCCGCCGCGCGTCTCGACCAGGCCCACAAGCAGCTGCTGGTGGCGCAGCGGACTGCCGACCCCCGGCTGTGCCGGGAGCTCAAGGTCGAGTTCGAGC
>CAZXNN010000606.1:0-2092 GCA_964641915.1 uncultured Nitrospira sp.
CTTCCGGGCTTTGCTCCGGCCCGGCCAACTTCCAGTAGGACGGATCGACATTGTGCGGCAAGTTGACGATGGGATTGAATCGTTCTCCCCAGATGGGCATTTCGCGAGTGCCGTGAGCGGGAACCGACTTGGACCCGTACATGGTCTCGAAAACGGCGTTCGTGGGAAAGACCCCGTTGTTGTTCTTGGCCAGGATCGTCAGATCGGAGGGCGGCACCTTGAGCTGCCCGCTGACCGGTCCCTTGCCCTTTCCATCCGCACCATGGCAGCTCGCGCAAGAAGACTGGAATTCCGACTTGCCGATGTCGACGTCTTTGGCCTGAGCCGCGCCGGCAAATCCGGCAGCAAGGCCGGCAGTCATCAACCACTTCAGGCAACCGGTGATCATGTCGTGTCCCCGCCCTCGGCATTCGAACAAAATCCTACCAGTGTTCCCCGGCACGCGTCAAAGAGGGCCTTCAAGAGACATCCAGTCGGAACAGCCAGTACCATCGGAAATCGCCGCAGCTGATCCGGCTATGTCTGCTGCTTCGCAATGGGCCAACAGCAAGCCTGATCCGCTTGCCACCAAAACGGCCGTAATCGGCACCAGTAAAATCCTGTCCGTGTCGCTCCTTTTCTGACTTGATGCCGAGGCGATGACCATCGATTTGACCTGGATCAACGATTACCCGTCAGCCTGCCAGATAGTTAGCAAAGCTACTTCCCGGGAGCCGACGCAGGATCTGCCTATGAGACGGCTCACATCCATTGCGGCCATCGTACTGATGATGACGATTGGCGCCGAAGCTGCCGAGCAGACATTGAGGCTTGCGATCGGGCAATCCGCGGGCGTCGAACTCGAGGAGAATCCATCGACTGGCTACCGCTGGGAAATTGATGCCAAGGCAAGCTCCAACTTGCCGCTCCTGCGCATCGGCGACCGCGGATTTTCGGAGCGTGAAGCTGGCAAGCGGCTGCTTGGTGCTCCCGGCATCCATCGCTGGACTATCGAAGCGGCAAGCGCCGGCACCGCAAGGGTCGTCTTCATCTATCGCAGGCCATGGGAAGGCAAGGCCGCCCGTAGCCACGAGGTCGCCGTCGAGGCTACGGCACCTTGATACGCATCGTCTGATTGGTCGGTGCAGGCAATGCCGGATAGTCGTACCGGCGCGTGCTTCTTGCTGCATCGCGACATGGCTGCGTCAACCAAGGCAGCAGTCGCCTCTTGAATCTCCGGCGCGACTGACGACACTGGCATCGTTCAGTTGAGTTGACTGCCGGAGCCATTTCATGGACAGCCCACGGTCGCCGCACGACCCGTCTGCCTATCTCGAAAGCCTGATGCAGGCCGGCCAGCAATCGTTCAAGCAATTCGATGACGCCATGGCGGCGGCCATGGGTCTTGGCGACAAGCCGGCCGAGCGGGAAACGTCGCCGTTCGTCGCCGCGGCCAATCTTCAGCGCGACGCCATCCTGCAGTTCTGGAAGTTCTGGAACACGACCCTGGTCAAGGCGCTGGGCGTCGAATCCAATGTCGAGCCGGGCAAGGGCGACCGCCGCTTCAAGGACGATGCGTGGGCGCAGACGCCCTATTACGACCTGCTCAAGCAGTCCTATCTGCTCGGCTCGAAGCAGCTCACCGATTTCGTCGAGCAGGCCCAGGTCGACGACAGGACCAGGCTGCAGCTGCGGTTCTACGCGCGGCAATTCATCGATGCGATGAGTCCGTCGAACTTTCCCGCGACCAATCCGGAAGTGATCCGCACCGCGATGCAGACCCGTTCGGCGAGTCTCGCCGCCGGCATGCAAAATCTGATCGAGGACATCCAGAAGGGGCGCATCACGCGCGTCGACGAGTCCAAGTTCGAGGTCGGCGGCAATCTCGCCATCACGCCGGGTTCGGTCATCTACGAGAACGAGCTGATCCAGCTCATCGAGTACACGCCGGTGACGGCGGAAGTGGAGAAGACTCCGCTCGTGATCGTGCCGCCCTGCATCAACAAGTATTACCTTCTCGATCTCGGCAAGGGGAACTCCTTCGTCGAATACGCCGTGGCGCAGGGCCACCGCGTCTTCCTGATTTCCTGGCGCAGCGCCGTGCCGGAGACCG
>CAZXNN010000607.1:0-2089 GCA_964641915.1 uncultured Nitrospira sp.
CGATTGTCAACCTCCTCGCTGATGATCCGACAGTAGACGACCTGTATGGCGGTCACGCTCGCGTAGCGTCGGCATTGGAACAGATGATCCGAGCCGAGGAAGTTGGGCGGTCAGTGGCGATCGAAGGCGGCTACGGAAGCGGCAAGTCTTCTGTTATCCAGATGCTCCGCACGGGGCTGACTCGAACCGCTGGTGCTACGGCTGAGCATCAGTACCTCGTGTTCGAATTCGACGCATGGCATCACGAAGGCGATCCGCTGCGGCTCACTTTCTTGCAGATGTTGTGCGCCGAGCTCAAAGATCGCAAATGGCTCTCCCCTCCAGCAGCCGAGGGATGGGAGAACAAGTTCGCGGGGATTGAGAAGTCGCGCTCAACGGTTACCACCCGATCTGTGCCCGTAATTCGTGCCTTACAAGCGGCCGGAATAGCTCTCAGCGTCGCCGCTGTGGGCGTGTGGGGATTCCGGGACTTGGCCATCTCTGTGTTCACACTTTGGGGTTTAGGCGAGCCGTATCCAGCACTTGTGACCGCAGCGATATGTGTGCTGTTGATCGCAGCAGCAGTGTTCTGCGTGTGGCGCTCGGGATGTTCCACAAAGGAGGAAGGAGTTGTTACGCGCGCCTTTGCACGAGCGCTGGTGATCGGACGAGAAGCGGTAGAGTCAACCACAACAACCCACAGCTTAGGCGAGACCACTAGCCGCACCTTCGAGAGCTTCTTTCTGAAAATCGTGAAAGACGTGGTAAACAAGGATAGAACACTTGTAATTGTGATGGACAATCTCGACCGCCTCCCGCCCGAGGAAGCACTGCGTGTGTGGAACACGATGCGAGTCTTCTCGGCCCGTGCGAAAAACGGTGCAGATGCACTGGAAAGGGTCTGGCTGATAGCACCGTTTGACCGCGCCAGCCTCGCTCGCGACTGGGACCGACCAGAACCAGCTTCTGCAACAGCGACTGCTACGACAGAAACCGAGATTCGGTCCGACTCACGAAGCGTGACACTGCTCGACAAAGTGTTTCATACCCGCATTGATGTGCCAGTTGTAGTCTTGAGCGACTGGCGAAGGGTCTTTGAGGGCTTGCTCGCCCAAGCACTCCCCAGTAGCGATGCCACAGAACGCCACCACGCCGGACTTGTCGCGGACGCGCACATGCTCGGCTGCAATCGGCCGCCGACGCCCCGCGAGCTCAAGATCATCGTCAACGACATCGGGTCGCTGGTGCGAATGCACGGGTACAGCTTTTCTCTCGCCGCGTTGGCGACATACGTGCTCCTGCGTCGCAACGGAAACAGCGTTGAAGAGCTCAGACTTGCGCTGCTAGACCCAAATTCGCTTGAGTGGCTGCCCGAACTGCATGTCTCTGAACCAGAAGTTCGTCGGCAGCTGGCCTGTCTTGTGTTCGGGACTGCCGATGTGAACAAAGCCCTTGGCCTCCTGCTTGAGGAACCATTCAGAGCGGCTCTAGCTACCGGCGACAGAGACCAAATCGTCTCGATGATTGGCCTGCCTGATTTCTGGCCCTGGTTGGCCACTAATGTTCAACGGCTGACCTCCGAGCGCCATACTGATACATGGAATGCTCTCGAAACACTCGTTAAAGACGTGAACTTTCACCAGGTCGCGCCTGAGCCCTACAGGCGGTATTCACGCCGTTTGATTTCCGATCTATTTCTGCGCGGCGTCTGCCGCACCCTTGATGAGACGACAGTGCGAGGGCTCGAGGGCGCGATCGAAGTACTCGGGGGCGGGATGCCCCCTGGCGAACTCGAGCGCAAACTGCTTTTGGGCAGATCGGCGCCGTGGGACGGTGTTCTTGATGTCATCCTCAGACTTTTTGACAAAGCGCACCAGCAGGGCGTGGCTCGACCAACCTCGGGCCTTGCAGTAGAAAGCAATGCGGCACAGTTTGTTTCTCTTTGCGTTGGGCTTAGTCAACATCAACTGCGCGGTCAGTATGTTCTCGAACGAGTGAGCTTGAACGCACGATCCGACGTAGACCTGGCGAAGTTTGTGCGCGATCTAGTGAAATCGGGTTCTTTTAAGGAGGCGACTCAGCTTCAAATCAGATCGCTTCTGCGTTCAGG
>CAZXNN010000608.1:0-2087 GCA_964641915.1 uncultured Nitrospira sp.
AGCCGCAAGGCGGACCATCGCGCCACCTTCGCCAAAGACGGCTACGACCCCGCGACCTATACGATTAAGCGAACCTGGTCCTGGTGGGTGGTGGCCGACGTGCTCGGCTGCGCGATTATCTTCTCGCCTTTCTGCATCATGCACGACATCGATGAAGGCGGCTATTACACCTTCGACGACAAGATCTACTTCACCCTCGACCGCAAGACGTCCGAGCCAGTGCCGACAAAGTAACGCACCCTGCGTTCAGACTCTCTCCTCATCCGCGTCTCGCGACAAGATTCAGCCATCGGCCTTTGCGCTCTTGGTTCGACACGACTCGTAACGAGTCGATCATCCAGCCGCTTTGCGTCACGACCCGAGGTAACTATTGATTGCGGCTATCTGACAAAATGCCGGATGGGCATCCACCTCTCCCATAAGGATATAGCCCCCGCCTTGTGGTATGGTTCCGCTCACGATGAATAGTCATGGATAAGAAGGACCGGCCGGACATGAAACTGTTGACGATTGCGCTCGCTGTACTGGCATCAGTGGCGGCCATCGCCAATGCCGCGACGATCGATCCCCCCTGCAACGTCTACCCGCAGGCGAAACAGGCGCGTTGTGTCGTCATCTGGAAGGAACTCAACAAGGAAGACGGCGCGGCGATCTCCCAGTTCGGACTCGATCAATTAAAGCGCCGCGAGGAAGGGAAGATCAACGCGCAGCAGCATCTCTCCGAGAACATGGCCTTCATCAAGCAATCGACCGAGAAGCGCCTCGCCCGCCTCAAGGAACGGATGGCAAAAGAGTAGCCGCCCGTCACTCCACGCGGAAAAACTGATTCGATTCTTTCTCCAGCCCAATCTCTGTTTCCGGTCCATGCCCCGTCACCACCGTCGTCTCATCGGCGAGAGTATAGAGCCGTTCACGGATCGACCGCTCAATCGTATCGAAATCCCCGCCCCAGAGATCGGTCCGGCCGATACTGCCGCGGAACAGAGTATCTCCGGCCAGCACCAGACTCTCATCGGGGACATGAAAGCTCATCGACCCCGGGGTGTGCCCCGGCGTATGGAGGCCCACGACGGTCACGCCGCCGACCATGATGCGCTCTTCATCCTTGATCCAATACTCCGGCAGCGGTACCGCCACATAGGGCACGCCGAACATCCGGCATTGCACTTCCAGATTGGTCCAGAGATCGAGATCATCCTGATGTAAACAGAGGGTCGCACCTGTCAGCCGTTGCATTTCGCCGGATGCGAGAAAGTGATCAAAATGGGCGTGCGTATGCAGGATGTGGCGAACGGTCAGACCCAGTTGCTGTACTTCGCGAAGAATCCGTTCAGGCGCGCCGCCTGGATCGACGACAATGGCCTGCTTCGTCACCGGATCGCCGATGATGGAGCAATTACATCCGAGCGGAGGGACCGAAAAGGTTTTGCGGATGAGATTGGCCATGGAGCGCGCATGCTACCGCTGAGACGGCTCACGGCGCAAGCAGCGGCCCGCCGTCGGACTCCGGTTCGACACGAACCGTCCACACCACTTCCGTATCCCAGATCGACCAGGCGGTCTCCTGCCGGCGTAACCAGACAAGAAAGCCAGCGCCCGACCCATCGGGACGCGGATTGCCGACATAGACTAAGGCGTGAGTTTGGCGGAGATTGTACCCGATGCGCGAAAACACCAGCCGGTCCAGCACCGGCACGGCCTGCACGGATCTGAGCCAGGCAGTCAGAACCGGTTGTGCCAGCGAGACTTCCGGCTCTTCGACGGCGTTGCCTGACACAAAACGATATCTGGTTCCAAATTGAAACCGGCCTTCCAATCGTGCCGGCTCCTGATTCACTGCGACGAAATCACGGACCAGTTCGAGGGGAAGCATCCCGTCGAAAAACGCTTGCTTCTGAAACCACACCGCCGTCAGTGGCCCTTCCTGCTCCGGCGAGATCTGCGTCGTGGTCTTCCGTTCGAGCAGCACGAGTTGGGTTTCTGAGTGGAGAAACTTGCCGGTGACGATCTGGTCGTAGCGGGCGTAGTCTTCGACGGGAATCGAGACGACCGTCCCCTCCCCGGCCAACCCGACAGCCGGCAGCGTC
>CAZXNN010000609.1:0-2086 GCA_964641915.1 uncultured Nitrospira sp.
CTGTGAACTGTACCAGGGCGCTGCCGACCTGTTTTTGTGCATCCATGGACACGGGCCCGTGTGCCAAGAACGGCTTCGATCTCGCTCTGACAGAGGTGGATGATCAGCTCTTGGTACAAGCTGGGAGCGAGGCTGGGGCCGACCTTCTTTCTGATCTCTCTTTGTCTCCTGCTACACACGAAGTCATCGGTGAAGCAGCAAGGTGTGTGGATGCTTGTGCGCAGAGCCAAGTCCGCCGACTTGATCGCACGCGCTTGCCGCAAGCCCTTCACGAGGCACATGAGCATCAGCGCTGGGATGATGTGGCGGCTCGATGTCTGGCCTGTGCGAATTGCACGATGGTCTGTCCGACATGTTTCTGCCATAAGGTCGAGGAGACGCCCGATCTCACTCGACAGAACACCGAGCATGCCAGATTGTGGGATTCCTGTTTCACACAAGAGCATGGCTACATTCATGGCAAGAATATCCGCCCAACTATTAAAGACCGGTACCGGATGTGGATGACGCATAAGCTTGCCTCGTGGCACGATCAATTCGGCACGTCCGGTTGCGTCGGCTGCGGCCGGTGCATCACTTGGTGCCCGGTCGGGATCGACTTGACCGAGGAATTACCGGCCTTGCTGACTCCGGGTGCCCAGCCGTAGATCGCTCTCGAGCATAAGGATGGTACGTAGCGGCGTATGTCGGAGGTTGAGTCAATGGTCAATCCCTATGTCATCCATCCGGCGAGGATTGTGGAGAAGATCCGAGAAGCCGAAGATATCACTACCTACCGTTTGCAGCTTGTCGATGAAGATGCCCGACGCCGATTTCGATTCAAGGCCGGCCAGTTCAATATGGTCTATCTGTTCGGAGTCGGCGAGGTGGCGATTTCCATCGTGTCCGACCCGGATGAACCGGAGCTGCTCGACCATACCATCCGTGCCGTGGGCCGAACCACGAAGGCGATTGCCGATCTCCAGCCTGGTGACGCCCTAGGCATCCGCGGTCCGTTTGGGGAATGTTGGCCGCTGGAAGAGGCGAAGGGACGGAATGTTGTGATCGTGACCGGTGGGCTGGGATGCGCCCCGGTCGTCGGAGCCATTGAGTCCATCTTCAGACGGCGCAATCAATACGGAGCCGTCAAGATTCTTCACGGCGTCAAGACTCCGCACGACCTTCTCTATCGCGAGCGGTTCGATGCCTGGCGGCGTCATTCCGATACCGAAGTCTTGTTGACGAGCGATCAGCCGGATAAGACTTGGTGCTATCACGTCGGTGTCGTGACGGAACTGTTTGAGCAGGTGTCGATCGATCCTGCGAAGAGTACGGTCCTGATGTGCGGGCCTGAGGTCATGATGCGCTTGGGAGTGCCGATTCTGATGAGACGCGGGATTCCGGCGACGTCTATTTATGTGTCGCTCGAACGGCATATGGAATGTGGCATCGGTCTCTGCGGCCATTGTCAAATGGGTCCGTACTTTCTCTGTAAAGATGGTCCGGTCATGCGCTACGACCGTGTTGAGCCATGGTTAGGACGGGGGGGAGTGTAGTGAGAGGGAAAGTTTTGAGTTATGAGTGCTGAGTGGTGAGTTTGAATTCAACATTCTGAGAGTACGAGATACGCTTCACGAAGGACGCGTGAGTACCGGTTGTCAAAGGAGCGCATGTTCGAACAAGAGACCGTCAATGCAGGAAAGCGGCGACTCAAGTTGGCTGTCTTCAAGTTCGCCTCGTGCGATGGGTGTCAGCTCAGTATCCTGAATCTGGAGGACGAGCTGCTTGCGTTGGGGCAGGCGCTGGATATCGCATATTTTCCGGAAGCCTCCAGCGATATGAAACCTGGCCCGTATGACATCGTGCTGGTGGAGGGATCGATTACCACGGAAGAGGACACGCATCGCATTCGGTCCGAGCGAGAGCAGGCGAAGGTCTTGGTCACGATCGGCGCTTGCGCTACCGCCGGCGGGATTCAAGCCTTGCGCAACTGGGCCGACGTGGAAGCATTCAAGCAGGTGGTCTATCCAAGCCCGGAATACATCCACAGCCTGAGTAGCTCCACGCCGATCTCGGAACTTGTGCATGTGGACTTCGAACTCTGGGG
>CAZXNN010000610.1:0-2073 GCA_964641915.1 uncultured Nitrospira sp.
GTCTGCATGTCCATAGGCTACTATGGACTGTCGGATATTTACGGCAACATTGCGGGCATCATCCTGCGCCATCAAAACCCCACAAAAACCCGATACAGACAGTTTCAGGGTTCAATGGAAGACCGGCGATGATTCACCTGCCGATTGTTAGGGAGCGGCTGGAACTACCGGAAGTTCTGCCTGAAGAGGGGTGGTACCGGCGGGATTCTGAAGGGACATCGGACTCGTTCCAGGAGAAGCCGCCCCCTGCTGCCCGGCTGATCCTGGTCCCGGGGCCCCCATCCCAGTCATCCCCATTAATATCATGGACGGATTCGGATGCTGAAACACCCAGTCATAATATGATTTGCGCCCGTCAAAATGCCTGACCGCAGAAGGAAAGTTGTGTTGCCAGATCGGCTGGCTCTTGCTCTTGCTCCTCACTCCCATGATTCCACCGGTCGGGGCACGAACCAGCTCCCAGTCGCCATGCCCCACAGGATCTCCATAGACCTTGCGCAGAAACGGTTTGGGCAATCGGGTGAGCTCGGCCAGTGTTTGCGGATACACTTCTCCAGGAACCACTCGTCCCGCTTTCATGGTGGCCGAATAGAACGCCAACGCGTTCTGAATCTCAATGCCTTTAGAAATGAGATCCGCCTCCAGCTCGCGCTGTATCATGACTTTCCACTGCCGTGCCGCCACGGTCATCCCGAGGCCGATGAGCACGATGGCAAACATCAAGACGACATAGGAAAATCCACGCTCAGATCCTCTGCCATTGAAGACAAACCCTCGCATGGGCTATGGCTGCGGTTGTTCCGCATCCTCCGTGAGGGGAACCTTGTGGTCGACCCGCGCCTGAGTATCTCGGAGCGTCACGCTGTCCGGAGTGATGGCTTTCACCACAAGATGCCGCTCCAAACGCTGGCCGACCCGGCCAATCATCACCTCTTCATTCTTGCTCAGCACGGCCGTATTGCCGGTGCCCTTGGCCGACTCACCCATCCGGACAAATCCCAAATACCGATATTGATCCAATTCTAAGGACGCCGCCTGCTGCTGCAATGCCTGTTCAGAAACTTGAGTCGACTGACCACCATCCGATCCGTCACCGGCCGCGGACATCGTTCCATCTAAACCAGACGCCGCAAAGATATTTCGCGGCGCGGTAAACGTCGCCTCGCGCTGGGTTCGTGCGGACGCCAACTGCTCGAGATGCACACGCAATCCACCGGTTCGGGAAAGCGGACGCGCGAGCGACGATGCCGGGCCAGAGGTATTGGCCAATGGCATGCGAACCGGATCGGGCAACGCACCCCACTGCCAATAGGCCACTCCACCCCAGAGCGCGACCAGTCCGATTGCGATGAGCGCTTTCCGCTTGGCATCCATCTATTGCTGTCCACCCAATGAAGGCTTCACTGATTCTCCGCGCAAATAAGTCACAATCTTAATGTTAAAGGTTAACTGTTGATCGCGCGGACTAGAAGAACCGGCAAGCTCCAGGTCTTCTATAAACAGCAGCTCCTCCGCCGTTTCAAGGTCATAGATAAACCGTCTCAGATCCTCATACCGCCCGGTCATGGAACCCTGGAGCACCCCTTTGCTCGTGTTCGCTACAGTCGTCGCCTCCGTCTTGTAGGACAGCGCCGGCAGCGTCACATGGTCACGTTTGGCCTCTTCGGATATCCCCAAGGCCAGCGGAGCAAAGTCACGCTCGACCGGCAGGACTGCCCACACCTGACTCACATCCTTTCGCGCCTTCCTGGCTTCCCGATGCTGAGCCAAAACCTGGCGCGCAGACACCCACTCTTTTTCGATTTGGACCCGATCGCCTTCGACTCCCCGAACGCCGAACGCATTGACCGCCATCAGCCCTGCCAGCAACAACGCCGCCAGGCCAACCCACGGCAACAGTGGGGCATAGGGTTCGGACAACATGCGCTGCAGCCGATCAGTCACTTACACGCCCTCCCGCCGATAGCGCACAGTCACATCGAACTCCACCAAACCACTCGGCCCGACACGATGCTGAGCTAGCACCGGGTCTTTGAATTTGGGATGGTCTTGCAACCCCACGGTAAATGCCGT
>CAZXNN010000611.1:0-2073 GCA_964641915.1 uncultured Nitrospira sp.
ACACAAGAAGTCTAGGATGTTTGGTTTGACTAATTGCGAGGAGTAGAAGATCACCATGACGACCTATCTCGAAAAACCGGCCAATGTAAAAGAACAGTGGCATCTTGTGAACGCCGAAGGAAAGACCCTAGGACGTCTGGCGGCAAAAGTCGCCGGCATTCTCCGCGGCAAGCACCGCCCCACCTTCACCCCGAACGTGGATATGGGCGATCATGTCGTGATCATTAATGCCGAGAAGATCCATTTGACCGGCAACAAGATGCAGGACAAGCTTTACATCCACCACTCGGGTTACCCGGGCGGACTCAAGACCACTGATGCGCAACATCTGTTCAAGAAAGATCCGACTGAATTGCTGGTGCGCGCCATTGAAGGAATGCTCCCCAAGAACCCACTCGGCAACGGAATGGCAAAGAAGCTCCGCGTCTATGTCGGATCGAATCATCCGCACCAGGCTCAACACCCGGAACCTATTTCTCTCTAGCCTATTAGGACCAGAAGGAGACCAGTGATATGGCAGCCGTGACACAGTACGCAACAGGTCGCAGAAAATGTGCCGTAGCCAGAGCCTGGGTAACCGGGACGGCCAATGGTGAAATTACCGTGAATGACAAGCCATTGGAAAAGGCCTTCCCCCGCCTCACCCTCCGGCAAATCATCCAGCTTCCCCTGGAGATGGCCGGACTCACCGGTAAGTATTCGATTAACGCGACGGTCTACGGAGGCGGCCCGACCGGTCAGGCCGGCGCGCTCCGTCACGCCATTGCGCGTGCGCTCGTCGTCTTGAGCCCCACGGTACGGACCCCGCTCAAGAAGGAAGGCCTCCTCACCCGCGACTCTCGCGTGAAGGAACGAAAGAAATACGGACAGAAGGGTGCTCGCAAGCGCTTCCAGTACTCCAAGCGCTAAACAGCCGGAGCCAAAGAACGAGAAAGGGAAGGCTCCTTGCCTTCCCTTTTTTGCGTCTACAACCCGACACCCTCAGCACCAGCTGGACAGGATGACAGGTCATGCCTAAGAAATTTCGTATCGCGATCGCAGGAGCCAGCGGCTACGCCGGAGCAGAACTCGTCCGCCTGGCCGCTGCGCATCCCTACTTTGAAATCGCCGCGGTGACCTCGGAGAAATCAGCCGGCCAATCCGTGGCCTCTGTCTTCCCCAGTCTCACCGGCGTCGTGCCGCACACCTTCGAAGCGCTGGCGCCAGAGGCCCTGGCCGAACGGGCCGATGCCCTGTTCCTTGCGCTCCCTCATACGAAATCGCAAGAGCCGGTTGCGCTCTGCATGAAGGCAGGCAAACTGGTTGTAGATCTAAGCGCGGACTATCGGCTCAGAAACGTGGCGGCGTATGAACAATGGTATCAAACGCCTCACGCCCATCCGGCGCTGCTCCAGGAAGCCGTCTATGGCCTGCCGGAACTCCATCGGAGCGCCATCGCGAAAGCAAAGTTAGTCGCCTCACCGGGCTGCTACCCGACTGCGGCCATCTTGCAGCTGGCGCCGCTCTTCGCCAAAGGACTCGTCCAACTCGATTCCATCGTCATCGATGCAAAATCCGGAATCTCCGGAGCAGGACGGAGCCCTGCCCTGCCCTATCATTTTCCGGAAGCGCATGAATCGTTAGAGCCCTATAAAATCGGCAAGCACCGTCATATTCCGGAGATCGAACAGGAACTCTCCGGCGTCATGGGAACGCCCGCTGCGGTCACGATCGCCTTCACACCGCATCTCGTCCCTATGAATCGGGGAATTCTGAGCACTGCCTATTGCAAGCTGAAGACGGAGATTAAGCTGCCTGAATTGCGGGCTCTCTACCGGGAGTTCTATAAAGGCGAGCGGTTTATCCGTCTCTACGAAGATATCGTACCGAACCCCCGTTACATCAAAGGATCAAACTTTTGCGACATCGGCGTCTATGCGGACCAGCGCGCCGGATGGGTCGTCACCGTCGCAGCAGTAGACAATCTGGTCAAAGGCGCCGCCGGGCAGGCAATTCAAGCCATGAATTTAATGATGGGAATTCCTGAGGAAACGGGGCTCACAGCGCCAGGCAGTTACCCCTAATACACTCGCA
>CAZXNN010000612.1:0-2069 GCA_964641915.1 uncultured Nitrospira sp.
GAACCTGACCAATGAGACGGTGATTTCCGCAACTGGGGGTGCCGGCTTCCCTGGCCCAGCCACCTCTTACTTGGAGGCCCCCCGCACATACGGTGTGAGGTTGCGGTTCGACTATTAAAATCGGATGGGCGCGCTCCAGTACCTCGGAGCGCGCCAATTCGTTTGGTAAACCAGCGAATGCTCACCCAGTCACCTCGATACGACTACGTTCCCATTATAGAGCGCTGTCCGATTCCGTTTCCGAACGGAGCGAGGCTGGCAGTTATGGTCTACGTAAACCTCGAACACGTGCCGTTCCTGACCGAAGCGCCCGGCCACGCAATCTATCCCGGGACAATGCACCTCAATCCCGATATCCTAAATCACGGTTGGCGGGATTACGGGCATCGCGTCGGAATCTGGCGCATCATTGATACTCTGGACCGGCATGGAATCAGGGCAACCGCACATCTGAATTGCGACGTATGTATAGAATACCCGCAAGTCATCGAGGCGGGCAACAAACGCGGCTGGGAATGGCTTGGTTTGGGTGATCACAACTCGGGTCTGATGATCGACATGAGTCCAGAGGAACAGCGCGAATTTGTAAGATCCACGCTTGACCGAATCGAGTCTGGAACTGGGCAGCGCCCTGTGGGCTGGATAAATTGGTGCATGACCGAAAGCGTTGAGACGCCAGACATTCTTGCGAGCGAAGGCATACAGTATGTTTCGAACTACGCGCACGACGAACTACCCGTTTCTCTGAAGGTTGAATCGGGATCACTGCTCACTTTGCCCTATACCGTCGAGATCAATGACGTGCCGACTATCCTCGGAAAGGGTGAATCCGCCGCCGAGTTTGGCCAGATGATAATCGATCAGTTTGATGTGCTCTATGCCGAATCCGCTCGGTTGCCAAAGGTGATGTCCATTTCACTGCACCCACCTGTATCGGGTCACCCCTTCCGGATGAAGCATATCGACAAGGCCCTGGCTTACATTACCGGGCATTCAGATGTCTGGTTAGCGACAGGACGAGAAGTCAGCGACTGGTTTCGGACACATCAACGTGACGGGTCAACGTGATGGACGTCTTGGTCGTCAATCCGAAGCGAGCAGGATGTCGGCAAGACCCTTTACGGCGACCAAGATTTTTAGATCACCTAATTCAGAAGGCGCTATGTGATGCTTGAGAACCTATCCAATCTCCTCTCTCCGGCAAACTTTTGGGGTCTTGAACTCCGCAACCGAATGGTGATGGGGCCGCTGACCCGCAGCCGGGCGATCGACGGCGATGTTCCGTCGCCATTGGCTGTGGAATATTACCGGCAGCGAGCTGGCGCTGGCCTGATCATTTCCGAAGCCTCGCAGATCTCGCCACAAGGCAAAGGTTACCCCCGCACCCCGGGTTGTTATTCGCCAGAGCAGATTGAAGGCTGGAGAGCGGTGACCGACGCAGTCCACTCGCAAGGTTCGCACATGTTCCTGCAACTCTGGCATGTCGGCAGGCTGTCGCACCCCTTGGTGCAGCCCAATGGCGCGACACCCGTGGCACCCTCCGCGATTGCGGCAGAAGGTGAATTATTCACTCCCGAGGGCTTGAAGTCTTACGTTACACCCCGCGCGCTGGAAGCGGATGAGATTCCCGGCATTGTGGCCGACTTCCGCAAAGCGGCAGAGAACGCCAAGGAAGCTGGTTTCGACGGTGTCGAGCTGCACGGCGGTGCGGGTTATCTGAACGATCAGTTTTTGCGCGATGGAACGAACCATCGGGGGGACGCTTACGGCGGTTCGATTGATAATCGCAGTCGATTCCTGCGCGAAGTGGTTGAGGCTGTCCTTCCAGTCTTCGGCGCGGAACGAACAGGCGTCCGCCTTTCACCAATGTTTAGCACATATTCAATGAGCGATAGCAATCCCCAAGCCCACTTCGAGCATGTCGCACATATGCTCTCCGGCTTTGGGCTTGCTTACATCCATGTGCTTGAGATGGAGCACGACAAGTTCGACCATCTTGCGCTCCGCAAGAGCTTCAGCGGCTCCTACATCGCTAACTGCGGCTACGATGCAAAGTCTGCTGAAGCGGC
>CAZXNN010000613.1:0-2063 GCA_964641915.1 uncultured Nitrospira sp.
CTCGAAGCCTTCGGGCGACAGGAAGCGGCGGAATCCAAGAAGCAGAAGAAAGAGATTCGCATGCCGGACGAGTTCATCAAGAAGGTCGTCGACATGCCGAACATGGAAGTGGAAGTGCAGCTCTGCGGCGACGACGAATATTTTGCCGAAGGAGCGCAGATTGCCTTTCAACAAGGGAATAAGAATATCAAGGCCATCGATGTGAGCCCAGCCGAAAAGGGACGCAAGAATGACGGCCAGGGTCCCGCCTTCCGATCGCGATTTACCGCACGCTTCGCCTACGACAGCTTCGACCCCAACGCCAAGACGAAAATCGTTGTGTTTTTCCCGGATGGGAAGGCCAGCGAATTCGACACTGATTTTTCCAAAGTTCGGTAAGGTCGCCGCCTATAAAGAATGGTTTGCCAATTGGCGCGCAAGGCTACTGTGTTGCACTCAGTCTTGCTGTCCGAGCATAGGGTTCGTTCTGTGATCTGGTGAGCCAGCCGCTGCTCCCCTTCCTCCCTTTGACCTGCTTGTATGTAGTCGCGGAGAATCTCAGGTATTCGTAGCGAAGAAGCCGCGACCTATCTGATGCCAGTCAGTATGATACCCCTGGGTTCAGTCGAGGAAATGGAATGGGCTGATGCCGAGAATCATTGCGCATATCGACATGGATGCATTCTATGCCGCCATTGAGGAGCGGGATACGCCGGCGTTTCGAGGGCTCCCTCTTGTGGTGGGAGCCGATCCGGCACAAGGGCAGGGGCGCGGTGTCGTGTCGACCGCGAATTACAAAGCGCGCGAGTACGGAATCTATTCAGCCACGCCGATTTCCAAAGCGTGGCGCCTCTCTGAAGAGGCGCGTCGACGCGGGTTGCCCCCGGTTACCTTTGTCTCCGTCGATATGCGCAAATATGCGAGGGTGTCCGAATCAGTGATGGCTATCGCTCGTCATGCTATTCCCGTGCACGAGCAGGCGAGCATCGATGAGGCCTACGGGGATCTCTCCAGCACCGGTTCTTTCGAGGCTGCGGCCGAGTTCTGTAAGTCGATCAAGGAGACGATTTTCGCTGAAGAGCGACTGACGGCATCGGTCGGGATCGGGCCCAACAAAATGATTGCAAAGATTGCCTCGGGTGTTCAGAAGCCGAATGGATTTACGGTAGTCACTGAAGCCGAGGCGGAAGCCTTTCTTGCGCCGATGTCGGTCCGTGCGATCCCTGGCATCGGGCCGAAGACCGGATCCGCGCTTGCCGCGCAGCATATTCGTCTCGTCGCTGAGCTGAAACGGCTAAGTCAGTCTGACCTGGAAGCGCGGTTCGGTAAGCGGGGGCTGGAATGGTATGCCAAGGTTCGCGCACAGGATGAGTCGCCGGTAGAGGAACACGGCGAGCCGAAATCGATCAGTGAGCAAGAGACCTTTGATGAAGATACCCTGGACTCACAGATTCTCGTGGAGCGGCTGTCGCAGTTAGGTGATGGCGTGTTTGCGCGACTGGGGCAGGAGGGATTTGACGCCTGCAGGACGGTCGCCATCACCGTGCGGTTTGCAGATTTCACCACGGTGACCAGGTCCCATACCTTTGCCGATCCCGTGCGGGATGGGGTGGCTGTGCGTCGCGAACTGCTGAAGCTGCTGCTCCCGTTTCTTGACCGGCGGGAGAATCCGCGACGGCAACGGATCCGGCTCTTAGGTGTACGCGTAGAAAAGCTGCAGTGAGTGAGCGATGGGAACGGATCGTGAAGGGATGACGATCCGCGGTTCGTGGTTAAGAAGGTTGTTCGCTGAATCTGATGGTGTAGAGGAAGTGATAGAGGCCTTTGCGCTCGAGAAGCTGCGCGTGGGTTCCTTCTTCCACGACTCGCCCTTTATCCAAGACGAGGATGCGGTCTGCGCGTTGAATGGTGGAGAGTCGATGTGCGACGACGAACGTCGTTCGTCCTTTCATCAGTCGTTCAAGCGCTTCCTGGACCAGCCGTTCTGACTCGGTGTCGAGCGATGAGGTGGCCTCATCGAGTAGCAGGACGCGAGGGTTTTTGAGGATCGCCCGGGCGATGGCAATCCGCTGCCGCTGGCCGCC
>CAZXNN010000614.1:0-2063 GCA_964641915.1 uncultured Nitrospira sp.
CGAGACGTTGCACCCTGAGACTCGGCATGGTGCGAACGGCAGGCGGGGACGAGGTGCTGGTGCATATATGGTAGCATCTTCCGAAAACGGAACAGTTCCGTTTTCGGAAGATGCTGCCGCGAAGACCAGATCATCACGCAGCCGTGTGGAGCAGGACGTTCGCATCGCCACCAAACTCGATGATGACGTGCGTGACATGATCCGCAAGACTCCCGTTGCCAACCGAAAACGTGAGTTGCTGTTGATGGCCACCATGGATCGTGACGCTCAGATCGACATCGCACAGCGACTGGAGGCTGGCTCTCCCTGCGTGTTCGATGCCATACGCCAGCAGGCACGAGAGCGTATCGAGGCGGCTATCGTGATGGTCGAGACCCCTTGGCTTCTCATCGGCGATTTCCGAGAGGTGGCCCGGGCCATCCCCGACACGTCGGTCGATCTGATCTTTACTGATCCACCCTATGATGAGGCCGCATCGGCCCTGTTTGGCGACTTGGCCGCTCTGGGAGCGCGCGTGCTCAAGCCGGGCGGCATCCTGCTGACCTACAGCGGTCAGATGCACCTACCGAAAATCTATGTTGCGATGGGTCAGCACTTACAGTACATGTGGACCTGCGCTATCGGCCATGCCAAGGGCGCCACGTGGTTCCGCAAGTGGCATCTCCGCAACGAGTGGAAGCCCGTGCTGATGTACGGCAAGCCTCCTGTCAGCGCATGGTGGCTGAATAGCTTTGCCGATTTTGTGAGCGGAGGCAAGGAGAAAGGCGATCATCCCTGGCAGCAATCGGTCGCCGAAGCGCAGCACTACATCGCTGCGCTGTGTCCAGCCGGCGGGGTTGTGCTTGATCCCTTCCTTGGATCGGGGACGACGGCAGTAGCTGCCAAGGGACTGGGGATGCAGTACATCGGTATCGAGAAGGATATGGCAACAGCAGCCCGGGCAAAAGTGCGAGTTGAGGAGACGACTTTATGACGAAGCAGTACCGTCGGACAATGCACTGTCCAGAATGCGGTAATGAGATGACAACGCAACCTGAGTTTGCGAGGTGGGTGAATACCAATCCCAACCTAGACAGCATTCGGCAGGGTTTGTTCGTGATGGACAGTGACTGGTGGTTCCACCGGTACAAAACTCAGCTTGGTCGTGAGTTTCAGTGTCTGATGATGGTCGAGATCAAGACCAACGGTGCTGAACCGGACAAGGCCCAGCAGGATACTCTGTGGACAATCGACCAGTGTATGCGCAATCGGCGGCAGACGCCAACCAATAAAATACGTCATCAAGCGGGGCGCGGCGTGGTGAAGACATATTCTCAGGTTCTCCAGCGATTTGTCACCTTGCGAGCGTTCGGCGTGCATCTGTTGAGTTTCGATGCTGCCGGGCCAATAAGTTCGCACCGGATCACTTGGGACAAGAAAGTGATCACGATCGGGGAACTAGAGAAGCTGCTCGTGTTCGATCTTGACCCGGATACGTTGGCTCCAATGAACTGGCGCAGCCACCATCTGAAACGACAACCGATGACATCGTTGCCCTTGTTCGATTGCGACCCCATGGAGTTACTAGAATGACTTCGCCCTTCCTCGATGAAAACAATCGGCCAGTCCGCATTCCTGGCCCGAATGAACTGAGCGTCATGCACGTCCCCGATGGTCGCACGATCTTGGTGCTGCCCGTGGGCGGAGGCCGCCAGACGACATGGTACGAGTTGACGGCTGAACAGGCCGAATGGTTGAGTGACCAACTACGGAGGACAGCATGAATACATTCACAGCAGTACCCACCAAACCTCGTGTCACGGTCGAAACGAACCGTGACGACTACAGCATTCGCTTCGTGCTACGACACCGCCGCGCGTGGAGCAAGCTCTCGCCGGAAGATCGGCGGTTGGCATTGCTACAAGGCGCCGATGCCCTGACCGAGCTCGCGCAGCAGATGCGCGACGAAGCCGACAACGGCCGTTAGCTCTGCACCTCAAGAAGGAGATATCCCAAAATGGGAACACTAACAACTGACCCCGATCTCGGATGGGAATACATCGTCCCAAGGAGCGAGTTCCCAC
>CAZXNN010000615.1:0-2054 GCA_964641915.1 uncultured Nitrospira sp.
CGCCGTCGGGCAAGCGCCATGTGTCTTCGTTCTGGAGCCAGAGCGCGCCGGAGTGGAACCAGGCCCCGTTGTTCGTGCCGTCGGCCCGGACGAACGGCGGAATCACCGGTCCGATGTTCCCTTCCTCCTTGCCGCGAACCCCTTCGATCACCTTGATCGACCAGCCCTCTTTCATGTCCTTGAAGAGGTGCAGCGAGTAGCGCTCGCTATTGGAGAAGAGGCAGTCAAGCTTGCCGTCGGAGTTGATGTCGATGAAACGTACAGCGGTCTGAGATTGTGGATCGGCAAGAGACGGAGGTACACGGAAGTCAATCGTCCGCCACTGCTTGGCACTTTGGTCCAGTGAAATCACCCTCCCGCTTTTAGATTGGACTATTTCAGACACCCCATTTCCATCAATGTCGAGAGCCCAAATAGTGCATGGTGTTTCGATTGGAATTCGAGACGTTGACAACTCCAGCCAATTGCCTTGATGTGTTCCCCCGAGAATCCGCTTTGTGAAATCTGTGACGAAACACGCCGTGGCCTTCTTTTCGCCAATCACGCCAAATGTCCAATTTCCTTGGAACTCATCGGGCTTTATTCCATTGAAGGGGATGCAAGGGAAACCTGATTTTTCAAACTGACGTTTCGTCGGATTCCACAGCGATGTGAACGCGATCGCGTTTTTGTCCGAAACAATTAAATCCATGAATCCATCATCGTTAATGTCCAGAACGCGCCGTCCATTGTCACCGCCGGTACCGCGAATACCGTCATTGGCGAGATTGCCATTCAACCTCTCCGCGCACTCCTTGAACGTCAGAAACTTCACCTTCTTCCCGTGCTTGGTCACGGCATGGTCGATCAACTCGTTGATCTGGTCATTGCGAATCCAGCCGTGGGGATGAAACACCAAATTGAAAACCCCTTGCTTCAGGACGCAGGCGTCGAGGGCCAGCTTCCAGTCGCGGATGGTGTCGGGGTTGTTGGGCTTTTGGACGTGCTGGGCAGACCAGTCGCTGGGGGTGACGCAGGGAAATTCCCAGCACATGCCGCCAATCACGTAGGGATAGGGATAGTTCTCAATCGTGTTGACGAAATTTTTGAACGGCACATAACGCAGGAACCGCTCGCTGCCATCGGGAAGCGTGGTAATTTCGGCGGGCAGGTCGGTGTCGGCGCTCGTGATGATGTTCATCACCGAGCTGTCGATCTGGAGGAAGTTCCCTTTCTCCGTCGTTTTGTTGAAGACTTCGGCCCAGAGGCGGGGGCTGGGGGTGTTTTTGCTGTCGCAGCACGGCATCCGGAAGGCGACCGGCTTGTTGCCGGGGATTTGATTCAAGAGGTCCACGCACTTGTCGTAGGTCTCTTTGGCCTTGGCGTGGCCGCCGTCTTGCAGACAGGGGCAAGGATGATCGAATGTGTGACACTCGATCGAAAGCCCCTCTTTGAGCCACGTCTGCAGTTGCGGGTCAGCTGGATCGACCTTGCAGGTCATGATGCTGACCGGCGCGCGGCCATCGATCTTTTTCAGTCGCTCCAGGATCGGCCGCAGATAGGCTTCGTACTTGGCCGTGTCGCGCATGTCGTCGATCGCCAGCGTCACCACGCACTCGACCCCCGGCTCGCCGACCCACTGCGGCGTGATGAGCTTGGGGAAATCCTTGTGCGGGTAATACGGGTCCAGCGGGCCATCCAGATACGCCAGTCGATTGCCATCGGCAGCGGTGGCGATTGCGGGGGCGGCGCAGATCAAGAAAGGGAGCACGAGGAGCAAACGGCGCATGGGAGGGCTCCAAGAGGCGCAGGCTTTAGCACCGGTCATCGTAGCGAATCGCCTGTCGCGGAGCCAACTTGCCTTAGCCCAGTACCTGCAAGATGCCGCGGCAGAAGTCGGGGAGGTCGTCGGGCTTGCGGCTGCTGACGAAATGGCGGTCGATCACCACGGGGGCGTCTTCCCAGAGCGCGCCGGCATTGATGAGGTCGTCCTTGATGCCCGGCGAGCCGGTAACGCGCACGCCCCGATAAACGCCGGCCGAGATCGGAATCCAGCCGCCGTGGCAGATGGCCGC
>CAZXNN010000616.1:0-2047 GCA_964641915.1 uncultured Nitrospira sp.
TGCATCGTGCGAGCGACCTCGTGGTACACCTCGGCGAGATCGACCGACGAGGCGAGTTCCTCGCCCGAAGAGCGGGTCGCCGTCGAAGTGACGAGACGGGTGACCCGCTGGCGAGCCGGGGCGTCGACCTCGACGACGGGGTCGTGTGCGGCGAGTTCCCCTGCCGACACTGCCGCGGGCTCGTCGGTGTCCTCGGCGACGACCTCGTCTGCCTCCACGTCCTCGTCGTCTTCAACGACGGCGGTAGCGGCGAGGTGGGCGGCGAACCGATCCACGACCGCCGACGTGATCGTTTCCGTCATGCCCTCGATCGACTCGCGACGATCAAGTTCGGCCGTAACAGCGGTGAGGGAGACGGCGTTCTCGCGGTCGTCGCTGGTCAACTCTTCGCCGCGGACCACGGCGGTCGTGATCGCCTCCTGGAGCTGAACTTCCAGAGAGGCGAGGTCCTCACGGGACAGTTCGCCGAGGCTGGTGGGGATCGTGATCTTCATCGCTGTGGACCTCCGTAGCGGGTTCTGGTCGGGGACTCTAACTAGGCATCCATTGGGCGGCTAGAGGCGGACTCCGGCTCGACCTTGGGGAGCCGGAGCGTGACGACCTTCCCGTCGGGGCTCGTTGCCACGCTCCGCTTGCCGTCCCGCTTGATCGTCCACCCGGCAGCCTCAAGAGCGGCGAGGAGTTCCAGGCCGCGTTGACGCGACCGCAGGGGAGCCACCCTGCCCGACTCCGCGGCTTCGTTCAGCAGCCCGAAGAGCGCTCCGACCGACGCCTTGTCCCCGGCGGCCCGGACGCGTCGTTTGTGCCCGCGGACCATCCGCCCGCTCCGGACGTACGACCTGACCTCGACGTCTTCCACCTATCTGCCACCCGGCAGCCTCAAGATCGGCGAGGAGTACCAGTCAGTTTCGTGCGCGTAGACCTCGTCGATGAACATCTGCCGGACGTCGCTGTCCCACACCTTGTCGGTCATCACCAGGGTTGGGTCGAACTGCCTGCCATCCTTCGATCCCCCCTTGATCTTTTCCCACAGGACTCTCGGCTTGCCAGCAACCCACTTGTCGAGTCGGGCGACGATGCGCTCCTGGATTCTCCGGTTCGTCTCGGCTGATCCGCCCCTCACCTCGACCCGGACCTCTTTCGTCCGAGGGTTCTGGCGGAGCCGCACCTCGATGTCCCCCAGAGACGTAGGGACGATGATGTGCTGGTCGGGCGCTGCACGATTCGGACCCTTCGGGGTGATCTTCCCGATGGGCTTCGGTTTCTGGAGTCCGGCGGCGATGGCCTCGCGCGCGGCGTCCACCGCGTCGCCCGCCAGCCCGCGCCCTCCCTCGACGCGTCGCTTGTACCCGCGGACCATCCGCCCGTTCCGGACGTACGGCCTGACCTGAACCTCTTCAAGAGCTACCACTGTTGACTCCTCAATGACAGACAGGGGTTCCTCGACGAACCCATCGGACATCTCTTTCTCGTCGGCACCGATGGCGCCGTCGGTTTCGGGTGGCGGGCCGGAAGCGATCAAAGCGAGGCCGTCGCCGTCCTCGTACACAGGGAACCCTGGGAAGTTGCACGACAACGCCGCCACGAGGCGGCGGCGACCACCGATCGGCCGCCAGTCCCCCGACAGGGCGGATGCCCGCCCGGCGTACGCCAGCTCTTCGCTGATCCCAGGGCGGGTCACTCCGGCGACCCAGATCCCGTGCTCGTCCTTCCCAACACGAACATCAGCCCACGCTGTGCAGGTCGCGGCGTACGCGTCCAGCGCCTGCTGGGCGCTCAGCGACACGTCGGCGTGTTCTCCGCCGAGGAACAGCCGACCCACCCTCACGGCCGAACCGTCCGCGCACAGCACGGTGCCGCCTGTGTAGAACTTCGACAGATCGTCGTCCCGCGGCGGGTACACCTTCTTGCCGGTGATCGAGACGTGCGGCTGGTTCCACAAGCACAGGTGGCCGAAGACCTGCTCGAACTCGGCGTTCAGCGGCACCACCCGAATGCCCGTCGGCCGGGACAGGCGCGGGTTCGTGAAAGCGTCCCGCGGCGGCTT
>CAZXNN010000617.1:0-2032 GCA_964641915.1 uncultured Nitrospira sp.
CCTTCATGCCGTGTGCCTGCCCGATATTCGCCTTGAAGATCATCGGCTTCTCGATGATCCACTTTGTAGTCACGATGCCGACACTTGTCTTCACGTCCGTGAACGTGGCATCGCCGAAGATGGTCGTCGATAGTTCGGCGAGCGCCCCAGACCTTCCGTCCGGGCTCTTGTTCTTCAGCACTGTGGGCACATGGTCTTGGTAAAGCGAGATGATCTCAGTAGCGCTCTTCCCCAAGGCGAGCATGGCCGTGATGATCGATCCGGTGCTCGTGCCGAAGATCAGGTCAAAACGTTCGTGGAGGTGGCACCCTATCATCGCCTCGATCTCACGCAGGATTCCGAGAGTGTAGAACCCCTTGGCCCCGCCGCCGTCGAGACTGAGTACACGAAATAGTTTCTCGGGCATGTGAGGAGTCTCGTGCAACCTAACGCCGCTAATTGCCTACCGGTGTAAGCGGGCGAAACCCGCTGTATGCGGTCAGGTGCATGCGCTTGTTATGCACTATGTTTGCCCTGTCCCGCTTCATACAACGCCAACCGATGAGTGGAGATGGCAGAAGCAACGTCTTGACGCTGCCCTTCGACCGCTTCGAGGACGTTTAGATACACCGGAACTTCGTGACCAAATGCACCAAGAAGCTTCAGGGCCGAGCACAATGCGCGATAGGCAACCGCTGCTTCGGATCGTGTGTCCTCTAGCTCAACGGCAGGTAACAACGGTTTTAGAACAAGATCGTATGCCCATTTGTCTAGGCCGGCTAATTCTGGTGTTCTTGCTGATTGAGAATAGCCTTCTGCGACTGATCTTGCCATGTTCACGACCCGGGTGAGCTCTTTCGCGCCAATGCCGAGGCGAGGACGAGCAGAGGCACGGGACTCAAAAACTATGGTACATACCTCTCGAAAACTCTTCTCAACCTCTGTGATCGGATCGGCCATGACCTTACTCAGGCCCACTGCTGCCCGCTCTTTCCCAGAGACGTTGATTTGCGCGATTCCGTATTCGTTCCAGAAAAGGATGCGTTGCTCTAGCAGATTGAGTTGTTCATCGAGCGAAAGTAGCTCCGCATCTTGTGTGAGTCTTTCGGCAGGAACACGTCGACGTAGGCTCTGTGCCACCAAATTGTTGTCGGGAGAGTTCCCTGTGATAGCGAACTCTGCAATCTGAAGTAATCCCTTCGTAGCTGGAACAAATCGCGGCGCGGAACGGAGGCCTTCAGGTACGCGCGACAACGCGCCATCTGACTCGCAAATAACGAGGGCACGTGAGATCTTGTATTTCTCCTCAACCCATACCGCGTTCAGGTACTCCGCTCTGCACCACGGTGAATCGATGTACAAATCAGATACGTAGAGCGCGACGAACCTCGATCGGCGCATAGCGCGAGCAACACCTTGCATTACGCGCCTGTCACGCAAATCGAGATCGCAATCCCAGGCGACGTTAACTCCGCACGCAGAGAGGGACTCGACAAGGGCATTGGGCAGATCGAAACGGCGATGACTAATGAACATGTCATGGGGAAAAACGCGACCATCCGCTTCGCGTTCAGCTTCGTCCGTCAACCATCGATCAAGATCGACGATCATGGGCTATCTCCGTAGGGCTTCATTTGTTGCATAACAAGGTTTAGGCGGGTTCATGCTAAGAGCTAGGTCTGGCATTTATGCGCGTAATACACCTTGCAATAGTCGCAAACAATATCCCATCATCAATGGTGGTGCAATGACTGACGGGCCATCGACCATCTTTTCTGGGTTCTTATGCGGATCGGCGTAAGCCCCCCTCTGATAGCGGTCGGTCGTGGGCGTCTGCTTTGGGTCGGATACCGATGGTCGAAGAACGGCCAAGAGCGGAAGTTCGGCGCCGAGATCGCCCCGCCGTAAAGCGGTCCTCAGCACATCGACGTCGTACACGACCGCAGGAACCACGATCGGCCCGGGGCCCGGCCGAAGGGTGGGCCCCGCACACACAACTCTCACCCGGAGGGGGGAATTCATGTGATCGTTGACATGAACGAGCTGCGTGGGG
>CAZXNN010000618.1:0-2019 GCA_964641915.1 uncultured Nitrospira sp.
TTCATGGCCGTGCAGGTTTTCTATGGCTTCCACGGCATCGGTCAGCTTCTCAGCTTTCTTGAGCTTGGTCCAAGTGATCCCCTCGCGATGAAGTTCCGTCTTCTGAGTGCCTGTGAAATTGTAGCCGTTGATCACGCGCCGCATCCGCTCGGCCGTAAGATTGTCGGCATAGTCTTCCATCTCGACTAGGACGAAACGCCGCTCGCCGCCATCACGCCGGTTGGAGTTCAATACGGCATGGGCAGTCGTTCCCGACCCGGCGAAGGAGTCCAACACGATGGAGTCCTTTTGGGTTGCTATCTCGATGACACGCTCGATTAACTCGACTGTCTTTGGTGCGTGAATTGTAAGGTCGGCTTCTTCGTATTCCGAGAAAATCTCGAGAAGATGTTTCTTGGAGTCCTCTGTAGTGCCGACTTCGGACGCAGGCCATAAAGTCATCGGCACGAGGCCCTTAGCTTTATCCGGGAACTGCTTTATTCTCGGCTTCCCATTCCCGTTCTTCGGCCAATACACCATATTCTGTGCTTTAAGGCTCTCGAACTCTGGTTCCGTGGCCCCCCAGCAACGCCCCTTAGGCGGCTTGTGCTTGACCCCGGTGGGCGTGGTGATCTCGTAGACTTGGTTTTCGCGGTAGCCCTGCGCCGAGAACGGAATAGATGCCCATTCGCCACGTGGGTCGTTATCAGGATTGGCGTATCCGCTGTCCTTAGGAGTGAGAAGATTGCGACGGAGCTTCCATGTGTCTTTCAGAGCCTTCGAATACAAAAGGATATGATCGAAGCTGGGGGAGAGGACAGCCCGATTTTCACGCGAGGTTCGCTTTTGCCATGCAAGCTGTCCGACGAAGCAATTCTCGCCGAATATGTGGTCCAGCATATTCCGGGCGTGGTGAACCTCGTTATCGTCCAGCGTGATCCATATGCTGCCATTTTCGCTTAACATCTCATGCAGAAGCCGAAGCCTCGGCCACATCATCGCACACCATTTGTCATGGCGCAGACCGTCCTCGATGCCGATGGGATTGGATTCCAGCCACTCCCGGATCATCGGCGCATTGACGTTATCGTTGTAGCACCAGCCCTCGTTACCGGTGTTGTACGGCGGGTCGATAAAGATGCAGTCCACTTTGCCCGCGTAGAGTGGCAAGAGCGCTTTCAGGGCGTGGAGGTTGTCACCGTGAATGACGAGATTGCCGTCGAGCGCAACGGGGCCGATGCCTTTGGTTTCGTCGGGCACGAGCGGGCGGAAGGGCACCGCCAGATGATGGTTGTAGACAAACTCTTTGCCCTTGAAACTCAGCTCCGTCATGCCCGCCCCTTCGTCGTCATTCCAGTGTATCGCTCGACCTTGATCTCCGCTTCCCGCTTGCGGGCCTGGGCGATGTCGTAGCTGTTCTGCATGCGCATCAGCGTCTCCATCGAGACGCCGAAGGCTTTTTCAATTCGGATCGCCATGTCCGGCGACAGGTGCGCGCGCTCGTTCAGGAGCGCCGACAGTGCCGGTCGCGTGACGCCTAGCGCATCCGCCGCCTCTGTCACCGACAGGCCGAGCGGTTTCAAGACCTCTTGCTTCACGAAGCCACCCGGATGGGCGGGCGTCTTCAGCCGATGGTCATCCTCATCGGTCATCGCGCGCTGCCCGTTGAATGTTCATCGATTCGGATGCAGCGTATCGGACGTAACGTTTCCTGTAAAGTGACGCTTTACGGAACATGGCGGTGCCAAGCACCTATTTTCGGGCGGCGAAAGCAGGCCAGAAGCCCGCCTCCAAAAAACCATTGTGACAGAGACCAAAAAATCGGTCCCGGAAAGAGCCCTCTAAGCCATTGATTTAACACAATTCTGAACACATCGTTGAAGAACGAGGCCGTGCAGGTAGTTGAATTAATAAATTAAGGAGTGTGACATGCCCTATGACCAGCGTTGCGCAGTACCTTTCCGAGCATGGTCCCTCACGTTCCTCACGGATCGTTGAGGCATTTGTCGCATCTGGTTTATCCGCAGAGGCAGCGCGTCA
>CAZXNN010000619.1:0-2015 GCA_964641915.1 uncultured Nitrospira sp.
GATCCGCATAAGTCACCGGCGTATCCTTATCCGAAAACCCCCACGGCGGTTCACTCTGGATGGCCTCGACGAACTTGGCGAATCGCCCGTTCGTGACTTCAAATTTGTCGAGATAAAAGGTGTCGACATAGACGCGATGTACGGGGGCCTCGTCATCGTCACCTTTGTCGCTGCCCATGGTAAATTCGCCGGCCGGCACCAGCACCATGGGAGCCCCATCCTTCCCGGTAATCTCCGCAGATGGCTGGACCACAGGCTTGGAGGCCACCACACCATTGGCGGGATGCGGCCCCTTCGCCGCGGGCTTGATCTCGCTTTCCTGTGCCTTAGGTTTAGACGGCGATGGCACGGGGTCGGGCTTTATTGGGCCGGATTCCTTCCCCGCGTTGTCTACCGGGCCACCAGGAGCCGGCGCCTTGACCGGAGGCTTCTGCTCGCCTTCTTGTACCTTGGGCTTGGATGGCGTTTGAGTGGATTCTACTTTTCCGGGAACTGCTTCTTTACCTGGGATTTCCCCCGATACTCCAGGAGCCTGAGTCTTGACCGGAGGTTTCGTCTCAGCGTCCTGCGCATGGGATTTTGGCAGGATTGGGTTGGGCACTGATACAGGGGGAGTCGGGGTTGGAGTCGATTCTGACTTGGGAGCCATAGGCTCATCCGCCCATACGGGGGCAGTGGCACAAGACATTCCCATCATCATCACCATGAACGTGGTAATCGTTGATCGAATGTCCATCCACCAACCTCGCTTGGATTTCAACGACCCGGCGATGAGGCTACTCAATTGCCTCACACATGCCTTTCAACGTACCGAAAAAAGGCCGGCAAATCTAGGGCATCCACCATCACCACACAATATTGACGGTCATGTCACAGGCGGGGACGCACCTGCCTATAGACAAAACAACCTCATTCGAAGACATCGCGACAGGCTCGAGAAACGAAAACCAGCCATCATTCCATCAGATCGACAACCGCGGATCTATCCGACTCGTTTCACCATGTTGGCATCAGTATGGTGAAAAATCTCCTTCTGCCCTTTGATCTTCAATTGCGTGTCCTCTCTATAACTGAAACTTTCAGGGCCATGCACGGTGATCTTGAGTTCATACCGAACGGTCTTGAACTCCCGGTCGAGAAACTTATTGGAGCAGATTCCATAGGTATCCGACCCCGCATCCGCAGAAATCTCAAAATCCGTCGCATTGGTGTCGACTGTTCCCCCGGCCAGTACCGTCACCCCGCGCGGCACGACGAAACAACGCAGCACCTGCTTAGCGGCGGCATCCCAGAGCCAATACCCGGTGTCCTCGTGAAACGGCGCGTCCTCACCGAGTCGCCACGCCACGGTCGAATACCGTAGCCCATAGAGTTCCTGCTCATGATTCTTCACCGGCCCGAACGGCTCGAACGACAGCCGCTCTCGATACGCATTCCGCTCCGTGCCTCGATCGTCTGAAGGAGCCACGTCTGCCCCTTTATCACCCTCCCACACACCGGCGAGCGAAGCCAGAGGGCCGAGATATTTCACAAGATCGGTATTCATAACGCTCCTTTGTTGTTGTCAGAAAGTCTCCACGTTGTCGGACTACGGAAACATGAGAGAGAGATAACAGACTTCTAGCAAAGTGAGACGAGGAGAATCAATTTGTAGGAACGGGGGGAGAAAGACGAGGGGGAGCGGATGTCGGTCAAGAGGGGAAGAACTCTGGGGGACGCTGATCCGCTAGTCTCTATTAGATAGACAGCCAGCGGGTCGCACAAAGTGCGGTATCAAACGATGAACTGCTAAAGGGTTTTCTCCCGTCGCCCGGAACCATTTTATATTGGCTCCGGGTCGAGCGAGCTTGGTTTGGTGGAGGCGAGGGGAGTTGAACCCCTGTCCGAAGACCTTCAGCACAACGGATCTACATGTTTAGCCGATCGTTTTAGTTTCGCAGCCACCCACGCCCACCGGCTGGCTTAGACTGGCCACTAGCCCAGTATTGTCTCGTCCTCAGCCGCTGAGCACCAGC
>CAZXNN010000620.1:0-2010 GCA_964641915.1 uncultured Nitrospira sp.
GGCTTCGACGGTCTGCCCAGTCACCCCAAGATTACTGCCGGCTTGGATGAACGTCACCGACGCCATGATCGGAACCATGCGTGCGCCTGATGCAAAAGCTTCTTGAATGGCAAAGAATGCCGCTTTGGCATTCAAGGTATCAAAAATGGTTTCGACCAAGAGAAGATCCGCACCACCATCGAGCAATCCACGCACCTGCTCGCCATACGCCGCAACGAGTTCTTCATACGTCGTGCCCCGAGCGGCAGGGTTATTCACATCGGTTGAAATTGATGAGGTCTTGGTCGTCGGGCCGATCGCCCCGGCGACGAAACATCGCCGTCCCGGCTGTGCCTGTTCCACGGCAACGACGGCTCGTCTCGCGCACTCGGCGCCGGCTTTGGACAACTCGTAACCGAGCCGGTCCATGCCGTAATCCGCCAGCGAGATGGCTTGTGAGTTGAACGTGTTGGTCTCGATGATGTCCGCACCGGCCTCCAAATACTGCCGATGAATGTCTTCGATGACCGACGGCTGCGTGAGATTCAGCAGATCGTTATGCCCCTTGAGATCCTTCTTCCAATCCTTGAAGCGCTCACCTCGAAAGGCTGCCTCATCCAGCTTCCGCTGCTGAATCATCGTCCCCATCGCGCCATCAAGGATCAGGATCCGTTCGTTCAGCATCTCCACGATGGGCCAGTTCTCTTGTCTCGGCATTGTCACCTTCTCTTAGGATCGGATAGTTGTTGGCTGATTTGTGGCGATCATACTGGAAGGCCTTCCGACGCGGCAAGCCGGCGGTCGCTTTCTTGACATGAATTTACATGCCTCGCTACGATGCACGTGATGCACGGATCGATCATCCGCCGTTCCATCATAGCTTCTCGTGTCTGGTGCGTCCTCGCTCTCGCCGCGATTCCGACAACAACGACTGCAACTCCCTATTTCGAAGATGGGTTCCTCGGACTCTCCCAACATGAATTGCACGAGAAACTTGGCCGGCCACAGGCGGTACGCGATCGCAAGTCCGCGCTCAGGGTCTTCACCTATTATCCGATCACCGATTGGGCCACCTACTTCAGCAAACTGGTCTCTCCGGAAAATGGAGAAGATGTGTATACATTTACCCGTGAGGGGATCGAGATCCGCTATTCATTCAGTTATGCAGTTGACCCAAATGATGCCGAGGAGAATCGGCCTCTCATTGTGCGGCTGGTGGACATCGAGTTTCCCCACCCTGTCCCCATCACTCGCCTCCCCTCACTGATTCCTGAATTTCACCCCTCATCGGACCCGGCAAATCCCACGTTTCGATCCAATATTTGGGTACTGCTGTTTCAAGGCGTTGCCTCAGCGGATGCCCGCTTCATCGTTAAGGAACCTGGCAGGGACAAGTTCAATTGGACCCTCAGTTTTCAACTCTTCTCACTGCAGGGTCTTCCCGAGCGCTTGACGAGAGAGTCGCTGGTCGATCGTGTCGAGATCAGTGCACAGAGCGTGGAGTTCATCACCAGCCGATTACGGCACACACATGAACCGACCCTCAACCCCTTTTCACCTCAATTCGAGAATCAATCGATCCCCCCACCGCGGTCGCTGAAGACAATCCCAGTTCCCCACTATGCGGAGTAATCCAGAGCGGTTTGTCAGCGGTAAGGAATTTGCTCGTTCACATTATTTATGATGGCTTATTGCCAGCCAGCCTGGAGAGCGCACTCGGTGAATGCGTCACACCCGACGCATATCTCGTTTCGGATTAAAACGTTTCATACTTCACGCCTCACGAGCGACGTATATGAGATCGCAGTGGAATATCAGCAGTTGTCGAAGAAGCGTCCCGAATATGGAAGGCTATGGGGAGGTCTGGAGTCGGTTCTGCTGAGTTTGTCCTGCAGTGACCGCTTTCTCTTTCATACGATCCATCGGGCCGCCGTCGCTGGTGTACATCAGCACAGGTGTACCAATCCCCAACACGATCAAGAGGCCCAGCGCCAGTAAGCGCACCATCGGGCTATTTTTACTGAAAAACAT
>CAZXNN010000621.1:0-2009 GCA_964641915.1 uncultured Nitrospira sp.
CATGGCCCATCCCTCGACAGTGACAGGGAGTATCGGCGTCATCATGCTTACGGTGAATACGCACGGGCTGTTGGAGAAAGTGGGGGTCGAGGCCACCGCGATCACCTCCGGCCCCCGGAAGGATATGGGATCGCCGTTTCGCGCGATGACTCCGGAAGAGCGGGGCATTTTCCAAGGGCTGATCGATTCGTTCTATCAGCGGTTCCTGGCCGTGGTGCAGGAGGGCAGGCCGAATCTTCAGATGGAGCAGATCAAGAAGCTGGCCGATGGCCGGATCTATACCGGCGATCAAGCGAAAGCGGCGGGACTGGTCGATGAGATCGGCTATCTGGAAGAAGCCATTGAAGCGGCCAAGAAGAAAGCGGGACTGACCGAGGCGAAGGTGGTGACCTATCACCGCCCGGGCGATTATTCGAACAATGTGTACACCAAGCTGATGGCGCCCGGTCCGCTGGCGGCGCTGGGCAATCTCGACGTGATGTCGTTTGTCAGGGGTGGCGCGCCGCAGTTCATGTATTTGTGGATGCCGTAAACGCGCGACGAGCGGGACTTGCGAGAGAAGCCGGTCCCGCGTGTTATGCCGATTGGATGGACCGGGCAGGAGTGTGATGGGGCAGGCAATCGGTCAGAGTCTCAATAGAATGCTGGCCGCGCCGGTCGGGCGGCGTGCCGTGCTGGCGCTTGGGGTGCGGGGAGTAACCGGAATTTATGCAGCACTTGGGGCTTGCGCGGCTCTGGGACTGTTGTCGTCGTTAACCGGCTGTTATCGCGCTCCGGGCACTGCCCGAGATCAGCTTATTTTCTTTTCGGAAGAAAAGGAAATGGAGTTTGGGATTGGCGCCTATCGGGAGGTTTTGCGGCAGGCGACGCTGAGCGATAATACTGAAATCAATGAGCTGGTTCAGAAGGTCGGGCAGCGGATCGCCAAGGCGGCCAATAAGCCCGAGTATCAGTGGGAGTTTGCAGTCATCGAAGAAGATAAGATGGTAAACGCGTATGCCTTGCCGGGCGGAAAAGTCGCGATCTTTACCGGCATTCTGAAGGTGACGAAGAGTGAGGCCGGACTGGCGACGGTGATGGGGCATGAGGTGGCCCATGCGCTGCAGCGGCATGGAGTCGAGCGGATGAGCCGCAGCATCATCGATCAAATCGCCCAGCTGGGCGCCATCGGGGCCGCAGCGGCGGGGCATGCCGGAGGCGGCGCGATGCAGGGGCTGCTCGGCGCCTATGGCATGAATGTCTCGCTGCCCTTCAACCGCAAGCAGGAATCGGAAGCGGATTATATCGGCCTGCGCCTGATGGCGGAGGCAGGATACGACCCGCGTGAAGCGGTGCCGTTCTGGGAACGTATGAGCGGCTGTCCCCGGCAGATGATCGGAAAAGTGTGCTTCCGGTCGCAGCAAGCAATTCCTGAATTTCTCTCGACCCATCCCTCGGACCTCACCCGTATCAATCAAATCGAGGCCTGGTTGCCGGACGCGATGCAGCGTTACCATGGACCCAATGTCCCCACGGCGCCGCCTCCGGCACCCTACCGGCCGTTGATCGGCCCCATGCCGCAAATGAGTTAGATTCACCTTGTTGAGGACGCATGCCGAAACGCACTGACATCAAGTCCATACTATTAATTGGATCCGGGCCGATCGTGATCGGCCAGGCTTGTGAGTTTGACTACTCCGGCACGCAAGCCTGCAAAGCGTTGCGGGAAGAGGGTTTCAAGGTCATCCTCATCAACAGCAACCCGGCGACGATTATGACCGATCCCGAGCTGGCCGACCGCACGTACATCGAGCCGATCACGCTGGAAGTTGTGGAGAAAGTCATTGAGCGCGAGCGCCCCGATGCGCTGTTACCGACGATGGGCGGACAAACGGCGCTGAATGCGACGATGGGGTTGGTGAAGCGTGGCGTGCTGGAGAAGTACGGAGTCAAGCTGATCGGGGCTTCGGCGGAAGCCATTCACAAAGCCGAAGATCGCGAGGCCTTCAAACAGGCGATGCAGCGGATCG
>CAZXNN010000622.1:0-2008 GCA_964641915.1 uncultured Nitrospira sp.
ACCAGTCGTCGTACTCCAGCGTCTCGTCGTAGGCATATCCGAGGGCGATGAATGGCTCGGCCCGGCGATCGATATCGAGCGTTCGCAACGTCACATGATCGATGACGGGCGTGAGACCGACTCCCGCTTCATCGAGCATGGTTTGAAGGGTCTTTGCGGCCTGGTTGTGCAGAACGAACTCCCCCACCATGCGTGCCATGAGTCCATCGAGTTCCCGATTCTGATCCATGATGGCTCTCCAGTCCTTCCCGCTGCTGTCGCCAGGCGTTCAGCCGAATGTAATGCCCTGCGCGAGCGGCAGATCTGTCCCCCAATTCACTGTATTGGTCTGACGGCGCATGTAGGCTTTCCACGCGTCTGAGCCGGCCTCCCGTCCGCCTCCCGTTTCCTTTTCGCCGCCGAACGCCCCGCCGATTTCCGCGCCGGATGTGCCGATGTTGATATTGGCGATCCCGCAATCACTCCCCGCGGCAGAGAGAAATTGCTCGCTGCGTTGCAGTCTCGTGGTGAACAGGGCCGATGAGAGCCCCTGTGGCACATCGTTCTGGAGGCGGATGGCTTCGTCGATCGTCCGAAACGTCATGATGTAGAGGATCGGGGCGAAGGTTTCTCGTTGAACCGCAGGCCAGTGATTCTGCGCGCGCACGATAGTCGGTTCAACGAAGTGGCCTGGCCGATTCAGCAGATGTCCGCCGCGGAGAATCTCGCCGCCTTCCTTTTTGATATCTTCGAGGGCGGCACGGTAGGTTTCAACGGCGCTCTGATCGATCAGCGGCCCCATCAGGACGTCTGGATCCAGGGGATTCCCGATAGGGATGCGCGAGTAGGCATTGACAAGTTTGGCGGTCACCTCCTCATAGCGAGACTCGTGGACGAACAGGCGTCTGGTTGTAGTGCAGCGCTGGCCGGCGGTGCCAATGGCTCCGAAGAGAACGGCGCGCACGGCCAGATCAAGGTCCGCGGTCTCATCGATGATGATGGCGTTGTTGCCGCTGAGTTCGAGCAGCGCCCGTCCCAAGCGGCTGCCGACGGTTGACGCGATCCGGCGGCCGACCGCCGCCGAACCGGTGAATGAAATGAGCGGCAGGCGCGGGTCCTGGACCATGGTTTCGGCCAGGTTGGATTGATCCGTGATGAAGAGCGAGAAAATCCCATGATAGCCTTGTTGGTGCATTACGCGATTGCAGATCTGTTGAACAGCGATCGCGCAGAGCGGGGCCTTGGGGGAGGGTTTCCAGATGACGGTGTCTCCGGCGATCGCGGCCAGGAAGGCGTTCCATGCCCAGACGGCGACGGGAAAATTGAAGGCGGTAATCACTCCAACTGGGCCGAGAGGGTGCCACTGTTCGGACATGCGATGTGCCGGCCGTTCGGAGTGCATTGTCGTCCCGTAGAGCATGCGCGATTGTCCGACTGCAAAGTCGGCCATGTCGATCATCTCCTGAACTTCGCCGTCCCCCTCAGCTTTGATCTTGCCGACTTCCAGAGAGACCAAGGTGCCGAGGTCATCCTTCTGCTCTCGTAGCGCCTGGCCGATGAGCCTCACGAGTTCCCCGCGTTTCGGTGCCGGGACCATTTTCCAGGATCTAAATACATCAATTGATGCTTGCGCTATGTCCTTGTAATCATCTGATGTGCAAGGAATTATGCTGGAAATTGTTTCTCCTGTTGCCGGGTTGATCGACGGCAGTAGAGGTCTGCCGGATTGGCCGGACCACCACCCAGAGCCAGTGCTTCCTCCTGGGTTGACGGCTTGAATGCCCAGCTCCTTAAGGGCTGCTTGGATTGTGCTCATCGGAAGCAGGCTCCAAAGTCATTGGCGAGGAAGTTCTCCAGCGAAATGGATTCCTGCGTGACAAAACCACGGTATTGGGTTGAATCGCCCAGGACGAGATCCAGCACCGTGCAGAGACTGGAAGCGGTCGTCATTTGAATAGCTGACCAGAGCCTGCCCTTGATGCATTGAGGGTAGACCTTCTTGACGTAGTTCTCTTCAAAGAGTCCCCCT
>CAZXNN010000623.1:0-2007 GCA_964641915.1 uncultured Nitrospira sp.
ATTTCTTTTTCCGATGCCCCGTCGAACACGGGACTGGCCACCTTGATCCCCAGCGCCTTGGCCGCCCACCCGAGGTGAGTCTCCAGGATCTGCCCCACGTTCATACGCGAAGGCACGCCGAGAGGGTTCAACACGATCTCCACCGGTGTGCCATCCGGCAAATAGGGCATATCCTCTTCCGGCAACACGCGCGACACGACACCCTTGTTTCCATGTCGTCCCGCCATCTTGTCGCCGACCTGAATCTTGCGCTTCATGGCGACATACACCTTCACCAGCTTGATGACGCCGGGGGGCAATTCATCGCCGCGCTTCAGGCGTCCGACCTTCTCATCGTACAGCGTCTGGAGGATCTCAATCTGCTCCTTCGCCCGACGCTCCACATCCTCAAGCTCCTTCTGTTCATCCGGATCGCTCAAAATGATGTGGCGCACGGTGTCATCTGGCAACCGCTTGAGAACCTCGGCCGTCAGCTTGCCCTTCTTCTTCAGAATGACATCGCCGGTGTCCGGATCCATCAAGTCACGGCCGACCACTTTCCCGAGCAAGAGTTTACGAATCTTCTTCGTCTTCTCTTCATCGATGATGCGCAGCTCTTCATGATGATCGCGCTGCAACTTCATCTGGTCGTCGCTCTCGATACTCTTGGAGCGCTCGTCCTTATCCAGCCCCTTGCGGGAGAAAATCTTAACGTTGACCACAATCCCTTCAACACCCGGCGGAACGGTCAACGACGTGTCTTTCACATCGCCGGCCTTTTCGCCGAAGATCGCCCGGAGCAACTTCTCTTCCGGCGTCAACTGCGTCTCGCCCTTCGGCGTGACTTTACCGACCAGAATATCTCCCGGCTTCACTTCCGCGCCGATGCGGATGATACCGCTCTCGTCGAGATTGCGTAGCGCTTCTTCACCGATATTGGGAATGTCACGGGTGACTTCTTCCTTGCCCAGCTTGGTATCCCGCGCTTCCAACTCAAACTCTTCAATGTGAATGGACGTAAAGGCGTCTTCACGAACCAGTTTCTCGCTCAAGAGAATCGCGTCTTCGAAGTTGTATCCACCCCAGGGCATGAAGGCCACCAGGATGTTCTTCCCCAAAGCCAATTCTCCATGATCGATGGCCGGACCATCGGCTAGCACCTGCCCAACTTTCACGGGCTGTCCCAATCGGACCACCGGCGTCTGGGTAATACAGGTGTTCTGGTTCGAGCGCTGGAACTTGATCAGGTCATACACATCCAGGCCTGAATCCTTCCCCTTGCGCCCTTCCTTTCCCTCGGCACGTACGACGATGCGGGTCGCATCCACGCTCTCCACGACACCGGGCCGGCGCGCCTGAACCACGTAGCCTGAATCTCTGGCCACGACGGCTTCCATACCGGTTCCAACGAGCGGTGAGTCGGATGTGACCAACGGCACCGCCTGGCGTTGCATATTAGACCCCATCAGGGCGCGGTTCGCATCGTCGTGCTCCAAGAACGGAACGAGCGCCGTCGCGACACTGACAACCTGCTTCGGCGACACGTCCATGTAGTCGATCTTGTCGGACGTCGCCGTGACAAAGTCTCCGCCATGACGCGCTGTAATCATCTCCGAGGTCAAACGTCCGCCGTTATCGACGGTCGAGTTAGCCTGCGCAATGAGATACTTATCGCCTTCGATAGCCGAAAGGAACTCGATCTCGTCGGAGACGCGCCCTTTCACAACCTTCCGATAAGGCGCCTCGATGAACCCGAACTGATTGATCCTGGCGTATGTCGCCAAGGACGTAATCAGACCGATGTTCGGACCTTCCGGCGTTTCGATCGGGCAAATGCGACTATAGTGAGACGGGTGTACGTCGCGGACTTCAAAGCCTGCACGTTCACGAGTCAATCCGCCTGGCCCCAGGGCCGACAAGCGGCGCTTGTGCGTAATCTCGGCCAAGGGATTCGTCTGGTCCATGAACTGTGACAACTGGCTGCTGCTGAAAAATTCCTTCACAGCCGCAACCACCGGCTTCGCGTTG
>CAZXNN010000624.1:0-1999 GCA_964641915.1 uncultured Nitrospira sp.
TTCCTTGAGCTCGTCATAGATCGGGAGTTCGACGATGCCCATGGCGTTGGCGGTGTCGATCGCGAGCGTGAAACGGCGATCGCCGAGTTTCGCAAACGAGGCGAAGAACGAGTAGTACGCCGGGCGGATGTCTTCTTCGCTCATAGTGCCGCGGGTGCTGCTCTCCGGAAAATTCCCGGCCATGACGAGGTCGCGAATGTCGGAAAGGCCCGTTTTCTCGCCGACCGGAATGGCGCCTTTCAAATCGACTTTGACGCCATTGTATTCCGGCGGATTGTGGGATGCGGTGATAGCGACCGCGAGGTCGACTTCGAGCCGGCCGGCAGCGAAATGCACCATCGGGGTCGTGACGACGCCGAGATCGACAACATCGCCGCCCTGCTCCATCACGCCTTTGGTAAAGGCCTGAAAGAGCGCTGGGGAGGAGGCGCGGACGTCACGGCCGACGGCTACTTTCTTTGCTTGGAAGTGGACGATGAGCGCCCGGCCAATCCGGTAGGCTGTATCGTCGTCCATCTCCGGGCCGTAGATGCCGCGGATGTCATAAGCCTTGAAAATCTTTGGGTCGGTCATAGGGGGTTGGATTGGATTTAACTACCTAGAGTGTGGCAACTTTTTGGCTTCAAAGCAAGGCTTAGAGAAACTCGAAACAGATTGACAAAATGATGTTTATGTGATAGATTGGCAATTCGTACTTTCCCATGTCCCTCAACCCATAACCAAGGAAGGTAGGGTAGCTTCGTGATCTCTTTGCGTATCCTTTCCGTGCTGGCAGCCAGCCTCGTGCTCGCAGCCTGCGGCGGCGGTGTCGATGTCGAACCGGTCGAAGGCGAATGGCCGCCCGTTCCCAAGACTGGAACGGTGTCGATCGAACTGGCTGATCCGGCCAAGGGCTCGTCCACCCGGATGACGATCGACTTCACGGGCGTCACCGGACAGCTCCAGGGTCTCTACGATGACACCGGGGCGGTGCCGAGTGCACCGGTCAAAGCGACCGATCTCGCCAAGGCCTGCTTCATGTCGGACCGCGCCGGCTGGAACGAAGAGGCGCGCGCCTGCACCAACATCCATGCTGGTCCGCGGCCCGCCGACCTCGCCTGCTACGACGAGAACAACCAGCGGACGAGCTGTCCCGATGCGTTCCTCAGCGAGTCGCCGCTCGTCCCGATCTTCCGGAACCTTCGGAACAACGACCAGGGCGCGCTCCGCGTCCAGGTTGCGGCAACCGGCCGCTGGTACACCCTCTCCGTCAAGGAGTGGCCCTGCGCCGGCGGTGCGGCGTGCAGCGAAAACGCACGCTACCTCCGCGAGTACGGCGGCTACCGTCCGGCAACGGCGGAGATCGTCTGTCAAAGCGGAGTTCCGACGGCGCGCATCCGCTTCGGGACCGATGCCCTCGTTGGCTTCGGTCCGGCGGTGAAACCCGGTGAAGCCGGTCCGGCGCGCTGGAATTCCGACACGGTCGGTTGGGCAGTGCTCGTGGGTCCGGGTCCGGCCGGCAGCATCAGCCGCGAGACGAACGGGGATTACCTGGTCGAGATCGCCGGTCTGCCGGCGCGCGAAACGGACGGGACCTTTGCCATCCTCGATGCCCGCAAGGGCGAGTGGTCCTGGATGGATCCGACGCAGTTCGCATGGAACGCGAACGTCACGGTGAACCCCGCGACGTATCACCTCGCCTACGACGTCGGTACCTGTCCGTAGCCTCTCGGCACGAGGGACTCTGGCGCCTGGCTTGTCACACGACAGCCAGGCGTTTTTTCTTTTTTAGGGCTTGACAGGCTGGAGTTAGCGCGCTATATTTCCACGTTGCCGTCAAGGCCACGCAAATCGCCTTGATAGGTGACACGTGGCCCTTTGACAACTTCGTGGAGATTTTCATGCGACTCTACCATTCGCTTTTCCTGACGCCTTTGGCGGCGGTCCTGATCGCCTGCGGTGGCGGGGGCGGTGACGACGGTGCCAACCCGGCACCGCCGACCAACACCACACCGCCGCC
>CAZXNN010000625.1:0-1996 GCA_964641915.1 uncultured Nitrospira sp.
TCTCCGGCATTCTGACTTTCTCGAGCGCCACGACGCTGCGGGATATTGCGAAGACTGTTCCGTTGGATCGACTCTTGATCGAAACTGACTGTCCCTATCTCACGCCGGTCCCGCATCGCGGGAAGCGCAACGAACCGGCCTACGTCACGCATGTGGCCCAGCAGCTCGCAACCGTTCGCGCCGATGAAGTCGGCATGTCACCAGAAAAGATCGCCCTCGCCACCACCCGCAACGCCAAACGCCTCTTCAAGCTTGCGTGAGCTCGTCAAAATCGCTTGAGCTGGCGATTCCGCTCACGAACCGCCTTCGGCAGCTTCCTTGGATTGCCCTTCTTCTCCGGTCCCCGGCGAGGCCGCTCGTCTTCCCCTGAATCTAACTCTTTACCTTGGATCGGACCTGAGGACAGCCCGCTTCCCGCCAACTTGCCCATGAACACCTGTGCGGTCATCACCGTCGCTCCATGAGCCCTGGCCGTGGCGACAATCTCATGATCGGAACTGACTACGGCGCAAGCTGATCCATATTCGCGCGCCAGCCGCTGGATGACCTGATCGGCCTTCTCGCCCCGCCGTGAGTAGATCACCTGCACGCCGGCCCGATGCTCACGATGTTCAACAGGATACCCCCGTCGCCAGCCGTCGAACACGACGGTCAACGGATGCCCCTTGCGATGCCGATAGGCGGCCAGATCGTGCAACAACGACTCTCGGGCCATCTCCGACTTCGCTGCGGACTGAGCCCCGAGCAGATTATAGCCATCGATGATAAGATGGGTTGCCATAGCGAGCACGCTACCGGTCGGCTTTCCTCTCTGTCAATCCCGGGCTGGAACGGATGCAAGCGCTTGACAACCGGCGGAACATCTGAGAAAAGTTTTTATCCCCAACAATTTATTTAGGCACATGCGATTACGATTCTGTCAGGCGTTCCCGTTCCGCATCTCTCTCGCAGCCCTGTGCCTGCTCGCCCTCACACCGGGCCTCCTGACCGGAGGATTCGACCAGGCGTTTGCCGCCGCTTCTGATTCCCGCTCTCATCGGCCCCACAAGAGCAAAACCAAAGGCACTCCCGCCTCGATGATGCCGGCCACGGTGCAGAATTTTCGCGTGTTCTCCACCCCTGAGCGAACCAGGCTCGTGCTCGATCTGGATCGCCACACGAAGGTGACCGAACTCAAATCGGCCGACTCGGATGATGTGGTGATTTTCCTTCCCCATGCAACGATGAGCCCGTCCGCCAAACACAGACTTGATCGCGGGATCATTCCCGCCCCGTTTCAGATTTCACAGACAACCGCCGGAGCCGTCACGGTTGCCCTGCCCACGCACACGATCCGCCGTTATAAGCAATTCTCTCTCGACAACCCTGCACGGCTGGTGGTGGATGTGATCCCGGGTATCGCCATTCCGGACGCCCCCGCGTCGGATCCGGCTCCGCCTGCCCCATCTTCCCCGGGCACCTTTGAGCCGCCGCCGCAACCGACGATTCCCCAGGCCAAGTCGTTCAAGACGATCGTGCTCGATCCCGGTCACGGCGGGAAAGATCCTGGCGCGCGGGGCCGGCGCGGTACAGAGGAAAAAGACATTACACTGAAAGTGGCGTTACGCCTGCGCGAGCTGCTCAGCAAACAGCCGGGTGTGCGCGTCTTGATGACGCGCGATCAGGATGTCTTCGTCGAATTGGAGGAACGGGCCAAGTTCGCGAACCGCCAGGAGGCCGACCTCTTCGTCTCGATCCACGTCAATTCCCATCCCTCGCGAGCCATCAAAGGCATCGAGATTTATCACTTCGGAGAGGCGAAAGACCAGCGGGCGTTGGAAGTGGCCGCCCGCGAAAACGGGACGCCGCTGAACAGTACCGGCGCAGGGGTGGAGTATTTTCTCGCAGACCTGTTGACGACGAAGAAGATCGAAGAGTCGATGGAATTGGCCTGGACCACCAAAGAATCTCTGGTGGCTCATATGAACGGCCACTATACCGTCACCGACCACGGCGT
>CAZXNN010000626.1:0-1993 GCA_964641915.1 uncultured Nitrospira sp.
GCCAGTTCTTGATTGGCAGTTACATTTTCCCGGAGGATTTACGAGACCCCGAGAGCTCGACATGCACCGCTGACTTTAGTATCCCCGTCGAAACCGGTCGCCCCCTTTCTTCGCTACAAGGTTAAGGCCAAGGTTCAAGTTGAGCTGCTTCCTCAGCCTCGACCTCAATCTAGGCCTTCTTAAGAGATGCTCATCATACCGCACAGGTCAAGGGGATACCAGGACCGCGTGAAATGATTCCGGCCATCCGCTCGACGAGGATTACCATAGCTCCGCGATGCAGAAGGGTTTATGCTGACAAGCTCATGGAATCACACTCGCCAGGTTACGACGTCAAGACCACCGGCTACCGCGTGGGAACAGCCACCTTTCAAATTCGGACCCTGCTGGATCAGCGGCAGTTCTCAGACCCTGACGGATCGGCGGAACGGGCTGGCATTTCCGCAACCTCCTGGCCGAACTTCGGCACGGTGTGGCCGGCCGGACAGGCGCTGGCAGAAGAGATGAGCCGGTTCCCCATCGAAGGCAAGCGTATCCTGGAAGTCGGGTGCGGCATCGGCCTTCCGAGTCTCGTCCTGCAACAACGCGGCGCCAATATCACCGCGACCGACTACCATCCGCTGGCGGAAGAGTTCTTACGGCACAACACCGATCTGAATGGCCTCGCGCCGATCCCATTTTTCAAAGCGGCGTGGATGGAGCCACAGCTCGATAGCGGGCGATTCGATCTGATCATCGGCAGCGACCTGCTCTACGAGCAGGACCATCCCGCCTTACTCGCCGGCTTCCTCGCCGCCCATGCCAACCCGGCCTGCCAAGTGCTTCTGGTCGATCCAGGCCGCAGCCAGTGCAGCCAATTCAGCAGCCTCATGGCCGCTCAAGGCTACGCGCGCACCGAGTCGCGTCTCCGCCTGCCGGAGAGAAACACGCCATTCTTCCCTGGACGGCTCTTCAGCTTCTTCCGCGCCCACACATAGTCCCCTCCGTATTCCAGGAACGCAGGATGTTCAAAAACGTCGTTCGACAAGGCCGCAGCGAGTGAAGACCGGAGGCGTACCCTCTGGGGTACGTTGAGGATCTGAACGATGCGAGAACGCAGTCGGCGGCGTTTTACAACATCCTGCTAGGCGCTCTTGAATCGCGTCACCTTCGCAAAGACAATCGCGGCCAAGGGCAACGCTAATCCTAACAGCAATTGCACAATGAGCAATGAACCGAGGTGACTATAGTCGGCGGGCGTTTGGATGGCGCCTGTTGCTTGGTCATGCACCTCACGCGTAACCACGTAGACATCGTTCAAATACTTGGTCCCGAGCTGGCTCAACGACAGCGCTAGATTCGTGAATGAGGCCATGACGGCAAAGAAGGTGGCTTTCAAGTTCGCCGGCGCTGAGTTGGCAATCCATGCCAACATCGGAATCATGGAAATCTGGCCGAGCGGGGATTCCAACGCCGTATCGATCAACGCAATAAAACGCGCATCGACGAATCCGCCTGTCATCCGTGCGGTCCATTCGTGCAAACCGTAATACATACTCACGACCGGCAGCGTCAGCACCGTTCCGATCACCGTCAGAAAACCCACCACGTAGGCGATGGACCGTTCGGCCATGAAGCGCCTGAATACGAACATGCCGGCCAGCGTCAACGTACTCCCGATCAGCGAGAGGATCGACAGAAACTGCTGATCAAACTTCAGGTGATCGATCATCCACCAGGTCGCACCGGGACCGGTGCCGGGAATCGCCCGGAAGATGAAAACCACCACTGCGGTCCCCACCAGCGTCAAGCGCTTGTCCGGTTCCAACTCACGCACCAGTCTGGCCATGAGGAACAACACGATGGCCATGGACCCGACGAAGACGATTTCTTCACTGTAGGAAGATCCGCCGAATCCGACCGATACCGTAAATATTGCGAATACCAGGCTACCGCCGAGAATCCACCAGTTGGGTTTCGTCGCGTCACTGCCATCGCCCCGGACATTCACCAT
>CAZXNN010000627.1:0-1991 GCA_964641915.1 uncultured Nitrospira sp.
TCCTCGGAGGGCCTCTCGGGCCTTCTTTTCACTCTCTGGGCGTGGTGGATGGCGATGATCGAGCGGGATGCCGACGGACGCGGCTTCGAAGTCGATAAGTTGTTCGACAACTCACCGATTCATGCCGTCACCCTCGCGGGGTGAAAACGGCACTTCTTCAACAGGCTGTTAGAAGCCTCCAGGCATCTCCCACCACCACTAAATCTTTGTCATTCCAATCTTGGCCGGAGACATTGCACGCGAGGGCCACCAGACAGGAACAAACAAAGGGCGGCAGCATTTCAACGCGTAACCCTACGCTTTTATCGAACATTGCAATATCTATCCAGTCGAAGAGTTGTGGAGTTTCCAAAGAGAAAAGTGCAGTACCCGTTGGCAGCGCTCCGAGCACCTGGCCCCAAGCGCAGAATCAAAATCATGTGAGGTTCGAACAACGCGCACGCCATACCTTGCCGTGGAAGTATCCACCCACAAGCGTGTTTGCATCCAGGAGAAAAGGGTGGGCCCCGCCCATCCTATGTGCGGTTGCCGGGGGCGGCATGTGTAGCCCGTGCCTCATGGACGGCCGCAAATCCTTCACGGCTTGGTCGCTCCGGAGGGAATCTGGACACGGGCTCTCCGTCTCAAAACCCGTCGTCTCCGACTTCGAACCGCCGGCTTGCATGCCTGAACCCGCGATTGATTTTTCGCCCTGCTGTCGCGACCTCCGGAGACTGTCTGCCCCGGAAAGCCGGAAGACAGGTGGGAATCCCTGGGACAGGTGGATTGCCTTGAATGACGAGCGCCCTTCGTACTCACTGCCGCGAATACCCTGAGTCTCCCCCAATGGGAGCGTGTAGGGGAAGAATTGAGCCGAGATCGCGCAGGACCCGCCTGGGTGTGCCCGGCTGCAGGTAGGAAGCGCCGCGCAGTGCCCAGACCATGCTTGTCGGCTGCTGACGCGAGCCGTGGGCTCGCGTAGCATCGCTGACGATGAAGCTCACGAGCCACTACCCAGCCGATGACGTAGGGACAAGAGACGGCCCAATCAGGAAGCGAGAGCGCCTGGGTGGAATGCTGAATTTCTATTACAGGGAGGCGAGATGATTATTTTGGCCCTACGGCGCAGAAGGGCTTCTGGTCAGCAGGAGCCAGGTGGTCACACAGCAACGCCGTCTAATCGCAGATCGCGTTCATCACCCAACGCGGCTTCCGTCCGAGTGACGCGGCGATGCTCTTGTAACCGCGTGGATAATGCGAGGTTGCCCGCTGAACGCTATCGTCAGACATCACCGATCGCGAGACTCGTATGTTAGTTCCCCCTCTAAGAGCAGTAGGCTTCTGGCGAGACCATGAAGATTGGGGGGCCAACCATATTAGCGATCTGCCGGATCCTCGAAAGCTCGTACGCCGACGGTGGATGGGAGCAGAACAGGCGCAGATCCTCAAGTACCTCCGTGGTGCGTGGGGCATAGCACTCTATGCTGGATACTCCTACTGTCGATTCAGGCTGTGCATGACCCGTCCACCTCAAATGGGGTCTTGCGACCTGACCGATTGGGAGTGGGTTTGGCCAGAAGGTTTGGCGCACTACGTCGAGCATCACTCCGTATACCTTCCCGAGCGCTTCATCGAGACCATGCGTTCAAACGCTTGGCAGCCAAAAAGACATCAGGCAACCGAAAATGAACTCCAGAATCGACAACCTTACGATCTCTCATGCTGGATTGCCTGGGCGCACCAAAACGAACGGAATCGTTGGTTTGTGTTTTGATGGCTTTAGTACCCCGTAGGGTCAATCTACTCATCTCGCGCCTCCAAAGTAGTATCTCAGCAGCCCGTCGAGTCCTTCCCTGCGCCGGATCAGCCCATCGCGAGCTTGGCCGCGCACCATCCAGCCCGACCCGTTATCCTTCATTCCGTCGGTCCCAACGTTTACCATGGTGATCAACCCAGCGTGGCTGTGCGTCGGCCGCGCTCCCAAGGATTGGCGGCACTGGAGCATTTCGCAA
>CAZXNN010000628.1:0-1990 GCA_964641915.1 uncultured Nitrospira sp.
GGGCCTTCAGTCGCTGAATCGAGCTCGCCGACAGCGGCGCACCCTCGCCGAGCAGGCCGCGCAACGCCACGTCGAAATCCCCGGTGGACAGCCCGTGCAGGTACAGTTCCGGGAGCAGCATGCCGACTTCCGTTGTCCGCCGCTTGAACAGCGGGAGGATCTTGCTCTCAAACCGTTCCGCGAGATCCCATACTCGCGGGCGACGAACCGTGACGGTCCCGTTCATCATTGAGAACTGCCGCGGCTTCCCCTAACCGTTTCGGCTCCCGACGGGCGGATCAACCGAGGTCACCGTGCTGCGGCGCAAATGCCGGACGCGGCCAAGGAACGTTGTCACTTCCTCCTCCAAGAGTTTCTGTAGTTGGATCTGGATGTGCTCCCGTGCCCACTGCTCCAGCGTGTCATAACACACGACGCTTGACTCGACGGTCTCGGTACTAGTTCTCTCCCTCATGGTGGCGTATCCTTTCCCCTCGGCGGCAACCGAGGCGTTGGTTGATTGCTCAACCGAAAGGCTACGCCGCCTTTATCCTATTTCCACACCTAAAGATGGTACCTCACCATCCACCCCTCATTACCTCTACGATACCCTGTATAAGACGGGAACATGAAGCAGAGCACACCTTTGGACTCTGCATAAGCCAGGAGTCCATCACCGTGTTTCCAGTAATCTCCATTGCTCTGGCTAAAATCTGGCACTTCAGTGTTACTTCGATAGGAAAGGGGACCGGTCCATCGAGATCCATCAATGCGTATTGTGAATGGCAGAACGTTGTTTCCACCAAAAGGTGGGTGGTTGCCTCTGGGGTCGTGGTTAATGGCATTAAATTCGATCGCGTTATAGCCCTTGGCCACCGTGTCGTCGGTAAATCGTTTTTAGTCTGTTTCCAAAAGTGATGTAATGAACCAGGCCGTTCTGATCCTGCAAATATCGATGATTAGCAGATACGACGAGTGGGTAAGCAAGTAGAGACGCAGCGACCGGAGATGAACCAGTCGGTATAGGAGGAGATGATGAATCCCTGCTACATCCCTGAAAACTCCAGATAACTGACCCTATGCAGAGAATGCCGGCCGGAACTAGAGTAAGCCGCAAGGCCTTGTCAGCTCCATCCTCCGGCGGGCTCGTGGACCATCTCCTATTCACGTTTTACGACCTTGGCCCATGCCGATCCGCAATCGCAAGGATTGTCACACTTTTGCCCAGTTAGTGAGGCCCATGGCGTCGCCCCACCTTTCACTACAACAGACGTGGCATCAATGAAACTTTCGTGGTTGCCGAGCACCCCGTCTTCACGCAGCGCATTGGTCAACAGGTTGAGGATCTTGAGCGGGATCCATATGCCGGTTACCTGGACCCAGGCGCGGCGGACTGTCTCGGATATTATGGCCCTTCTCTCCCTTCAACCGTGATCTCTTTGTCGGCAAGCTGCCCAAGAATTGTGTTTGAAAGGACTGACGCGATAACCCGATTGCCTGCCGCGTTTAAATGCACCCAGGTCACAAGGTTCTGCCTGCTTAAGTCCATGGCCCCGATTACATCAGCGTGAGGAATCCCATTACTGGCGGCCCACTGTCGCTCTGCATCCATCAGGTCCTTGTGTAGCATGAAAGCAATACTCCTCCAGCTAACACGGTTATCCGTCGAGAGACTTTGGCGCACTGCTGCTTGCTCGGCCTCATATGTCAAGCCGCGAAGCTTTTCCCGTGTCTCTTCATGGTCCGTAGCCTGCTGGTTGGCTACAATCAGCGTGGCGCCGTTCTGTCTACAAAGCTCGTGGATTCGCTCCAGATTTGAGATGAATCGCTCTTGTTTCCACTGCCTGTGTGATTGGAGATCGCGTTCTGAGTACTCAGCCTTGTTTTGCGAGATTGCCATACCAACCAAGGCGACAGAGAGAAAACGATATCGCAGTTCCCTGAAGATCTCGTTCGCTCCTGAGATGGCTTTAACCGCTTCCTTCGTCTTCTCTGCTGAAGTGTCTGCGGG
>CAZXNN010000629.1:0-1984 GCA_964641915.1 uncultured Nitrospira sp.
GGGAATTGATGAGAAGCCGTGAGCGGGGAGAGCGTTGATGCGTGACAAGATGTCCCTGATCGGCGGCACATTGCTGCTGATCGTCGTGATTGCCTCCATGTCGCTGTTTACCGTGGATCAGCGCCAGTATGCGATCGTGTTCCAGCTCGGCGAGATCAAGGAGGTCATCTCCGACCCAGGCCTCAACGCCAAGCTGCCCTTCATCCAGAACGTGCGCTACTTCGACAAGCGCATCCTGACGATGGATACGCCCGAGCCCGAGCGCTTCATCACCTCCGAGAAGAAGAACGTGCTGGTCGACCACTTCGTGAAGTGGCGGATCGTCGACCCGCGCCTCTACTACGAGTCGGTCGCCGGCGACGAGGCGCGCGCGCGTACGCGTCTTACGCAGACGGTCAACGCCGGACTGCGCGAGGAGTTCGGTCGCCGCACCGTGCATGACGTCGTCTCCGGCGAGCGCGAAGCCATCATGGAGCAGATGCGTGAGCGCGCCGACCGCGACGCGCGCACCATCGGCGTGCAGATCGTGGACGTCCGCCTCAAGCGGGTCGACCTGCCCAACGAGGTCTCCGAATCGGTTTATCGCCGCATGGAGGCCGAGCGCAAGCGCGTGGCCAACGAGCTGCGCTCGCTGGGCGCCGCAGAGGCCGAGCGCATCCGCGCAGACGCCGATCGCCAGCGCGAGGTCATCATCGCCGAGGCCTATCGCTCGGCGCAGGAGGCGATGGGCGAGGGCGATGCCAAGGCCACGTCGATCTATGCCGAAGCCTTCGGCAAGGATCGCGAGTTCTACGCCTTCTACCGCAGCCTCGAAGCCTACCGGTCGAGCTTCTCGGGCAAGGATGACGTGCTCGTGGTCGATCCCAGCTCGGACTTCTTCCGCTTCATGAAGGATGCCGGAGGCGCGTCGCGCAACTGATGCCTTCATGGGAAGCTCGCTACTCACGGCCTTCGCGCTGATGCTGATCATCGAAGGCCTGCTGCCCTTCGTCGCGCCAGCAGCCTGGCGCGAAACTTTTTTGCGCCTCGCCAGCATGGCCGATGGACAGATCCGCTTCATCGGTCTGAGCTCCATGCTGGTCGGGGTGATCCTGCTCTTCTTCGTTCTCTGATACCACCATGCGCTGGGTTCTGCCCGATCACATCCAGGACGCGCTGCCGTCCGACGCCCACCGCCTCGAAAGCCTGCGCCGCAGGCTGCTCGACGCCTTCCGGGTACGCGGCTACCAGCTCGTGATGCCGCCGCTGCTCGAGTATCTCGACTCGCTGACCACTGGTGCCGGCCAGGATCTGAAGTTGCGCACCTTCAAGCTGGTCGACCAGCTATCAGGGCGCACCATGGGCGTTCGTGCCGACATGACGCCGCAGGTCACCCGCATCGACGCCCACCTGCTCAATCGGCGTGGCGTGTCGCGGCTTTGCTATTGCGGCAGCGTGCTGCACACCCTGCCGTCCACGCTGACCGCGACCCGCGAGCCGCTGCAACTCGGCGCCGAGCTCTACGGCCATGCCGGCCTCGAGGCCGACCTCGAGATCCTGCACCTGCTCGCAGAGGTGCTGCGCCTGGCCGAGGTGCCGGCATCGCGCATCGATATCGGCCACGTTGGCCTGTTCCATGCGCTTGCCGGTCGTGCGGGCCTGGTGCCGGGGCGGGAGGAAGAGCTGTTCGATCTGTTGCAGGCGAAGGACGTCCCCGAGCTGCGCCGCGTGCTCGCCGACGTTGCCGAGCCGGTGCGCAGCGCGCTCCTCGCGCTGCCCGAACTCTACGGCGGCCCCGAAGTGCTCGATGAGGCGGCGGCCCGCCTGCCGCAGGATGCGGAGATCGCCGGTCCGCTCGCCGAGCTGCGCCGGCTGGCGGTCGCGCTCGGTGATCTGCCGATCAGCTTCGACCTCGCCGACCTGCGCGGCTACCACTATCACAGCGGCATCGTGTTCGCCGCCGGCGGCGCCGCGTCGCCCGCCGCGCTCGCGCTCGGCGGGCGCT
>CAZXNN010000630.1:0-1984 GCA_964641915.1 uncultured Nitrospira sp.
TCCCGTCGTCAGGGTCCACAGTCCGCCCTGCTCGGGATGGCCGATCGCAATCACACGATCTCCGATTTTCGTCCGGTCCGACTCGCTCAGATCAATGACCGGAAGCGGAGCAGCCATGCCCTCAAGCTTGAGTAACGCGAGATCCAACGGAGCTGAATAGGCGACCACCTTAGCGCGGACCATGCGGGCCAGATCGGCTTTGGTATCGCCGCTCACGCGGGCGGGTTTCAGGAATACAGAGAGGCGAGGATAGGGCTTCCCGGTCTTTTCCTCGATGACCACATGGGCATTCGTCAAGACCACGCCGTCGGGCTGAATGATGGAGCCAGTTCCTCCGCTGCCGCCCTTTCCGCTGTCGGAATGGCCCATGACCATGACGACTGCTGGTGAGGCCTGTTCATAAACCTCACGCGGGGTCAGGTCCTTTGCTTCAGCTTTCATGTGCCCCTGGCCAATCAGAGCCGCAAAGAAGATCAGTACATATTTCATCAATGTCTCCTATCTTCATTAGTCGTCGTATCGGAGAGAGACCGCCCTCTTGCCCTTGGCCGCTACATCAACAACAGATCCATCGTTGCCCAATATTATATGGCTCAACGGACAGGGGCGCCAGGCGTTGACCGGAGGACGTTACGAGAGCGAGTGGGAAAACCTAAGAAGCGAACTATTGGCGCTTAAAGAAGTCGGCGATCATATCGACCACGTAGGTCAATTGGGCGTCGCTGAGTTCGGCATAGATGGGAAGGGACATGACTTCTTCGGCCGCCCGTTCGGATAAGGGGAACGCCCCTTTCCGATAGCCTAGATCCTGGTAACAGCTCTGCAAATGCATCGGAAGCGGGTAATAGATCTCGGTCCCGACGCCCTTCTCCTTCAGACAGGCGCGAAGTTCGTCGCGCTTTGAGACCCGCACGGTATACTGATTGTAGACGTGGAAATTGCTCGCCTTCGTCGATGGCAATGTCACGCGATCCAGCAAACCCGCCGCTCGAAACAACTGGTCATACCGGGCTGCATTACGCCGGCGGCCTTCAGCCCATTGATCGAGATACTTGAGCTTAATATCGAGCACGACAGCTTGTAACGCATCTAAGCGGCTGTTAATCCCGACCGCTTCATGAAGATAGCGGACCCGGCTCCCATGCACGCGCAACATGGCGAGCGCATCTGCAAGCCCCTGATCATTAGTCGTGATCATCCCGCCATCGCCAAATCCGCCGAGATTCTTCGAGGGAAAAAAACTGAAGCAGGCAGTATCTCCCAACACCCCGGCGCGCTGACCGCCCTGTCCGGCTCCGATGGCCTGACAAGCATCTTCGATGACATGCAGTCGCTTGGCCTTGGCAATCTGGTTGACAGCCGGCATATCGGCACATTGACCGAAAAGATGGACTGGGATAATCGCTTTCGTGCGAGATGTCACCGCACGTTCGAGTTGCGTCGGATCAAGATTGAACGTATCCGGCTGAATATCGATAAAGACGGGCTTTGCACCCAATCGAGACACGGCACCAGCTGTGGCGAAGAATGTAAACGGGACCGTGATCACTTCGTCGCCTTGCCCCACTCCCATCGCCATCAGCGAGAGGAGCAATGCATCGCTGCCCGACGCACAGCCGATCGCGTAACGGGCCCCGACATACTTAGCCAGAGACTCCTCAAAGGCCACCACCCGCGGACCGAGGATAAACCCCTGCTCGTCACAGACCGTTTGCACCGCCGTCATGATCTCGGTCCGAAGAGGTTGAAACTGAGCTTTTAGGTCGAGGAGAGGAATATTCATGGATTCAAATCGTCCCGAAATCCCTGGCGTTGGTCATCAATGCACAGGCTACGCTTACCCCATCAATACCTTGGACGCGATCTCTTTGCAAGTGGAGAATGAAACCGGCGAGACACGAGCTAGCGAAAATCGCGACGCTGGAAGATGATGCTTGCAGACATCAGCAAGAATGAGACATAGGTCAAGCCGTACACAACAATG
>CAZXNN010000631.1:0-1980 GCA_964641915.1 uncultured Nitrospira sp.
GGTCGGCAGCCGTTTGCCCGCCCAGCGGCAATAGGCATCGGCCTCCTGCCAGCTGACGTTGATCACCGGATGGGTGGCCATTTTGTCGGGGAAGGGTTTAGCGCGCCAGAACTGCGGCCAGTCCGCGCCGGTGGCTAAGACAAAGCGGAGGTACTCCACATTTGAGACTTCGTAGCGATCGATCTCAAATGCATCGAGCGTAACCCGGTGCAGCGGCTGTTCTTGCGGCCCGGCCGCCGGATCCTTTCGGGGATCGCTGCCCATGATGAACTCGCCGGCCGGCACCGAGACCATGCCGCCCGGCACGTCCATCGTGGCCATGGACTCGACTTCGTCCAATGGCGTCCAGATCGGAGGCTGCGCCGAGGATTCGTGATTGGCGAACGACAGGCCCACAGGCTGAACAATCATCCATAGTGCCGCTGCCACTGTTATGCTGAGCTTCACCGTACTGGCCATACCGACTAGGCTTTCAGCTACCAGCCGTCAGCTTCTGAAACGAGAAGCTGAGCGCTGATAGCTCATCGCTGACTGCGTCAATTCACCGCGTTAGTGATCCTGCTTATGCACCAGCGGATCGATTTCCTTCTTCGCTTCTTCGGTCACGTTATAGCGGGTATAGGCGTGATCCAGCACTTCATTGGCATAGAGCCGCCCGGTCGGCGCCGGGACGCCGATCTTGGCCTCTACGGTCGCCTTCGGACCGATGGTGACCGTCTGCTCCGTCGCCGTCCGGATATAGGGATGCCAGACCACCAGCTTATACGTGCCCGGCGGCACATCTGTCAGGGTGAACCGCCCCTGCTCATCCGTCTTGGCAAAGTAGGGATTCTTGATCGCTACGCCCCAGCTTTCCATGTAGGCGTGGAACCCGCATTGCATCACGAAGATCCGGCGGCCTTTACTGAGCTTCACCAGTTCTTTCATCGGCGGGCCAGCCATGTGCTTGTGATACATGCCGGCTTCAGTGCGATCCTTGAAATTACGAGGATGCTGCGGATTCATTGGCAGAGGCACGTTGAACAACACGCGCGCGCCTAGGTTCGACGTTTCGTAGGCCTGAATATCATGCATGACCGGATCCATATTGACCACGGTCACCGATTGATCATCCCGCACGACGGTTGTGAACGGCAGGAACAGGCAATCCCGCGCCTCGATCTGGGGCACGGTCTTCTCAAGGAAGGGCTTGCCCTTCTCGACCCCTTCAAGATAGACGACCACCTCGCGAAACTCCCCGGCCGGTCCGACATTAAAAGGCTGTAAAATCCGCCAGCCTTGCCCGTCAGAAATACGCCCGCAATAGAACGGGTCGGGCAGCGTGGTCAGGTTGTAGCCCTTGGGCTTAGGCACTGCCCCCTCCAGCGTCACCATCCCCTTGAGGGTCCCGCCCTCGGACACCGTGATTTCTTCATAGGCCAACGCCGGGCTTCCCACCGCCAGCGCCAATACCCCTGCTATGAGTTGTGCCTTGATTTTCATGGTCTGTTCTGAGGCCTCCTTCGTCTAATCGAGGTTGAGGTTAAGGCTGAGCAAATTCCTATTATACAGGGATCTCGCCCGTGATCTCAGCCTTCACTTCAGCCTCGACATTTCCCGTCAAAACACAAGTGGGGGAGCCGCATACTTCTGGCAGCTCCCCCACGAGGTGTTACACCATGTCCGCTCCGCTTACTTCATTGCGGTCGGAATGGCTTTCACAGCAGGCTCCACTTCCGCCTGCTTGGCGCCCATACCGGCTGCGCCGAGCGGTTGGATCCGTGAATCGCCGGCTGGCAAGACGCGGAGGTAGCCCCACTGTCCGGACTGCGTGTAGGGCAGCCGAGCGTTGGACCAGACGAAGTCACCCACCTGACGATACGGACCACCCGCACCGCCACGGAGGAACACGTCCAGTACTTCCGATCCGGCGTACTCCACGACGCTGATCATGTCGGCACCCGGCATGTACGGTTCGATCGGCCACTCATGGCCTTCGAC
>CAZXNN010000632.1:0-1976 GCA_964641915.1 uncultured Nitrospira sp.
CGCGACATGCCGCGCGACCGGACCTTGAAGCCTGTGGCGTTGGCGACGATCGCCTGCTCGCAGCTGATCTTGGTGCCATCGGCGAAGCTTGTGACCATCGCCGGGTTCTGCTGCCAGCGCTCCGCGAAGCTCTTTTGGGTGGTCGGGTTGCGATAGGGATCCTGAAGTCCCTTGACGTTCCCGATGACCCGGGGAATGAGCCCGAGCCCCTTGACCCAGCGATAGAGGTTCATCTGGACGCCGGGCTCGTCACCGTCGCAGGCCGACAGGATGACACCATACTTCCTGGCGTAGACCTGAAGAATGGGACCGATCGTTGCATCGATCTCGGCGTTCATCAGGACAACGTCCTTGCCGTGCTTGAAGGCCTCCAGCACGACATGGGCGCCAAATTCGACGGAGCCGGTTGCCTCCACTACCACGTCGACAAGCTCGGAGCGGGCCAGCAGCAAGGCATCATCCGTCGCGACCGGCCGGTTCGCGAGGATCGCCTCGTCGAATTGCCGCTGGGTTTCGGCTATGACAACGTCCTGGCAGCCGGCATAGCGAAGCACGTCGAGCGCGCGCTTTGGGTTGCGGTTGGAAACGCCGACGACACACATCCCGGGCGTACTGTGCATGATCTGGTTGGTCAGGCCCTGGGACATGAAGCCGGCACCGACGATTGCGACCCGAACGGGCTTTCCCTTTTCGGCGCGCTCCCTGAGAGCAGTATCGACCAGTATCATCGCTCAATTCCTTCCAATCGGGAGCGGCGGCAATAGCCACCGGAAGTCTCGTTCAATCAGGCATACTGGGGGACGGCGACGCCCATCCTGCGTTTCAGCTCGGGCTCGATCTGGTCAAGCAGGGAGAATTTCTGGTCCTTCTCCGAAATCACCGAGACGGGCAGCGGCCAGGTGAGCTTGAGGCGCGGGTCGTTGTACATCAGGCCGCCCTCCGCCTCGGGCGTATAGAACTCGCCGACCTGATAGCTCGTATCCGTCTTGTCGCGGAGCGCCTGATAGCCGTGGGCGAAGCGCTCCGGAACGTAGAGCGCGCGCTGGTTATCCTCGTTCAACTCCACCGTCACATGCTGCAGATAGGTGGGGCTCTCGGGGCGCAGGTCGACGATGATGTCGAGGATTGCGCCGCGCGTGCAGCGAACGAGCTTGGTCTCGGCTGCCGGCGGATACTGGAAATGCATGCCGCGCAGCGTGCCCTTCCTGATATTGGACGCGAGATTGGCCTGGGCGATGGTGGGTTTCAATCCATGCGCCTTGAACTCGTTCTGGCAGAACGCTCGGGCAAAGAAGCCTCGCGAGTCTTCGCGGCGTTCGAGATCGATGATGAAGGCGCCCTTGAGCTTGGTTTCGGTGAAAATCATAACGCAACTCCGCGACCGTATGTGTTACGCGGAAGTGATTGCGCGACTTCAAGTCCTTCACGGCATTGCGGAACGATCCTGGGATCGGTCCGGCAGCCGGGCTTGACATTCAGTAGCCACTTCCTGCGATACGCCATGCTGTATAGCGAGGACCCTGCCTCGGCTACAATCTAGCCCTTTCGATATGCTTAAAGTAGCGATCACCGCGCCGTGACTGGCGCGGACACGCGGCGATTTACCTAAAAGCGTATCGTAAATATTTACCGTATACCCGAACTGACTCGCTCGATGCGGATCGCAACTATGGACGTTCGCGGAATTCAGTGCGATTTATTCACCCAATGCCGGCCGAGAGAGCTGGCTGTTTTGACAGGCGGCCAGGCTGTTTCGACGTAGTCACAATCTGCCCAAACGAGTGTTACTGAAATGAAAGTCGTTCTGTTTTGCGGCGGGCTTGGAACCCGAATCCGGGAATATTCGGAAAGCATTCCGAAGCCGATGGTGCCGATCGGCCCTCAGCCGATCCTTTGTCACGTCATGCAGTACTACAGCCAGTACGGCCATGACGACTTCATCCTTTGCCTTGGCTACAAGGCCAATGTCATCAAGG
>CAZXNN010000633.1:0-1963 GCA_964641915.1 uncultured Nitrospira sp.
CCAACTCGTACTAGAATCCAACCGTGCGCTCGCGGAGGAGTCTCTCCGGAACAAGATTGTGATCCGGGAGCCTCTCGCCTCTATTTCATGAAACGGGTCGATTTGATCCGCCATCTCGAACGCTACGGTATCGAGTTTCTCCGTGAAGGCGGCAGTCACAGCGTGTATGTGAATCGTGCTGCCGGGAAGACCTCGACCGTTCCCCGCCATCGAGAGATCAACGATTTCCTCGCACAGAAGATCTGTAAAGATTTAGAAGTGCCGAAACCCTGATTACTTCAGAGGGCAAGGAATGGCAATGTCATGAGCCAACGGATTACCCGCCAAGTCGTTGCTGACAAACTGGCCGCCTATCTCCAGCATGAGCTCTCGCTCGCTGGTCTGGTTGACTGGGCTGAAGCTGCCATAATGGATGGAGAACTTGATCCGCAGCATCTCACCGCCATCTGCGATGTGGTGGCGCGTCTTGGAGTGGCCGACGTCCGTACCTTCGGGTTGACCTGGGACGACTGCGAGCAGCTGCTGAAGCAATTAGGATATGCCGCGCACGTGCAGATTCTGGCGACTTAAGGATCGATCACCGTTTTATAGCTCGACATGTGGTTCTCTTTTCATGGTCTGCATCATGATCCAAGACATTCATGTGCTTGATGTGGTGGCGCTGACGGAAGATGTGTCTGATCGGGGCCTGCTGCGCGGGCAAGTGGGCACGGTGGTGGAATCGTTTGGCCCAGGTGTGTTCGAAGTCGAGTTTGTGGATAATGATGGCAGGACCTATGCCTTGTGCCCGCTGAAATCCAGCCAACTCCTTGTTCTGCACTATCAGCCTGCATGACAGACCTGAGGGAATAATCCGGTCAAAGACGTAACGGGCTGGAGACGTTTCTTCCCGTGAGTCCGATCCTCGGCCGCCTTTTCGCCGTTCGTCGTCAGTCCAGCCGTTTCATTCTTCACCCGATCTGACGTTCCGTCCCCACCACGCCGTCGATGGTTCGTGCCTGTTGTCGGCTATGTGGATGATGCGGCAGTGATTGCCTGAGTACTGAAGGCATTGCTGGCGAACTGACTGTCCAAGGTCGTGAGGCTCTCGTTCCTTCTAACGGGGCCACCTCTCAAGCACCGCGACCACGATGGCCCAGGCAAAGAGTCCGAGCGATTTGAGACAGGCTTTGATTGTCATGGTGTCCATCTCCTCCTTCGGGCTACGTGCATGATGGTTCTGAAGAACAAGCCGTCAGGGTAAGTGTGGCAGCGGGATGTTACAGGCACGTGGCAGAAGGGTAAATATTCTGTAACCTGGGGGCGGGCAAATACTGGTGAGAGGGCCACAACCCCTTGAGAATAGGGTAGAGTGCGCTGGGCTGAGAATGGCGGGTCTCGTCAGGCTGGCCACTGGGTTGGCTCAGCGAAGTAGGAATGGCCCGGTTCGGTTGATGGTCCATCGTTACATGGTGTGTTGAAGGAGCGTTCTAATGGGAGATGCCTTGCAGGATATGGAGGATATGAAGCGCCTGAAGTTGGTGGCGGACGGGCTGCATCGGGAGCTGTCGGGACGTCTTGGACGATTGATCCGGCTGCGCACTAAGCTGCCGCTGAAAGAGTCTCGCACCAACGGGTGGCGTGTGGAGCTGGGATCGTTGGGGTTGGGGGAGCCGAGATTGGAAATCTGGTACTGCGAATGGGCTCGAGAAGGTGAGCGGAGGCTGTGGTACGGGTTCTATGCGGCGCAAGCGGACAAGCTGCGGAGGCGAATCGCCGTCTTGCCGGAGTCGCTTCGATCTATGCGGCAATTGAATGACAAGGACGTGCGGCTCGCCACCGGCTCACGATCAGATTATGTACTCAAGAAACCGTTAGGCTCCAGCGAATATGACCGGCCCATCTATGAGGAAGTCCACGAGAGTGAAGGCGATTATTCCTATTACGGGCAGTTCGCATCCATGCTTCCGGAGGACCCGGAGAC
>CAZXNN010000634.1:0-1956 GCA_964641915.1 uncultured Nitrospira sp.
CTTGATGCGGGCCGGCGTCACTTCCTCGACACGACGGAGCAATTCGTCGATCGTGCCGAACTGTGCGAAGAGCTTGATCGCCGTTTTTTCGCCGATGCCCTTGACGCCGGGGATGTTGTCCGAGGCATCGCCCATGAGCCCCATGATCTCGATCACCCGCGCCGGTTCGACACCGAACTTCTCGACACACTCGGGTTCGCCCGACCATTTGTCCTTGACGGGATCATAGATGCGGATGTGGGGCGTGACGAGCTGTAGCATGTCCTTGTCGCCGGTGACAATGACGACATCATCGCCGGCGCGCTCGGCTTTTTGAGCGAGGGTGCCGATCAGATCGTCCGCTTCGTAGCCGGCCTGCTTCACGGCGGGAATGTTCAAGGCTTCCACGGCCCGATGGATGTAGGGGATTTGCGCGCTCATGCCGTCGGGCATCGGGGGGCGCTGGGCTTTGTACTCTTTGAATTCTTGTTGCCGCAGTGTCGGTCCCCGTTCATCGAACGCGACGACGATTCCGTCCGGTTTCCGCTCGCGCAGAATCTTCAGCAGCGTGGTCATGAAGCCATAGACCGCGTTCGTCTGGAGGCCTTTGGAATTGTTCAGGGCCGGAAGGGCGAAGAAGGCACGATAGATGTAGGCGCTCCCGTCGATGAGATAGAGCGTCTTGGGTTTTGGAGGAGTGGACATGGGCACAGCTTACAGCTTTCAGCTATCAGCGGTCAGCATCTGATTTAGGTATTTCTGAGAGCTGATGGCTGACTGCCGGCGGCTCTCAATTCAGGGATCAGGTGCGAGGGTCAGGGGTGGTTTGTCGAACTTGGCGCGCATCGCATTGAGGGCCTGTAACACGGTGTGCTGGCCAACGATTTTCGCTTCCAGCTTCCGCTTGCCCGGAAAATCCAGGAGGGAAATGCCGATAAGCATAGTCAGGATCCCCTGGCCGGGAAGAAACAGCATGGCGAGACCGGCGAGCAGAAACACGGCCCCGACCACATTCTTGACGATCAGCCCGGCCCATCGAAGGACCGGGTGGTGATCCTTCATCCAATGCCGCGGCGTGCGCGTGTCGAAATAATCGGCCGGGAGCCGCACCATGATGAACGGGATGGCGATCAGGGTACCGATAAATCCGACCAGCGAACCGGCAGTCAGCCAGATGAGCACGTGCACCGGGACATATTGTGTGACTGTCGCGAGAATGGCATCCATGGGGGAGGGATCCTAGCACGGAGATCCTCTCAACCGGAAGGCCTGGACTTACATGGTTTACCTCATAAAGGAAGGCGTCATATAATGGCGCAGCATGTCCGGAGCGCGTGAATCCTGTATGGCCGTCCGTATTCTTCTACCCTGGCGATCCCTCCCGATTCTGTTGCTGTGTCTGCTCTTCAGCGGCGGACCGGTTCCCACTCTGTCTCTGGCCGCCGAGAGCGACGAGCTTCAAATTGAGGTCAGCAAGAAGGGGCTCGGGAAAGAGGTTGTGATCACGCAGGGAGCCAAAGAGTGGTTCCTGATGATTGAAGTGACGCCGGAAAATACAGTGGTGGTCCGGCAGGAGAAGGATCACGACAAGTACCTGGTCGACGAGAGCGAAACGCATGACCGTCCGCTCGTAGCCGCCGAAGTGGACGCGGCCATTGCCGATTATATTAACAGTGTGAAAGCCCGCGCCAAGAAGAAGTAACGGCCCTATGTCGAAAAATCCCAAGTTCGTCATCTTTGCCCATAACGCCACCTACGATAAGCTGCATCAAGTCGCCACGCTCGGCATGACCGCCGCCGCGATGGGGAAAGATGTGATCGTCGTGCTGTTGTTCTGGACGATCAAGAAGTTGGCGGAAGGAAAAATCGACCAGATCGACTTTCCCCCGGAGTATGCGTCCTCAGCCGAGGAAGTTGCCCGTTTGTTGAAAGAGAAGAAGGTCCCGAAGATTTCCGAAATGTTTCACGATGCGAAAC
>CAZXNN010000635.1:0-1956 GCA_964641915.1 uncultured Nitrospira sp.
CTTCTGCAATTCCTAACAAGGCCTTAGCGAACGAATGAGATTCCACGATGTCAACACGCTTCAATATTCGAATGGCAGGTGTCGGTGGACAGGGCGTCGTGACTGGGTCTCACATTCTGAGCACGGCCGTCATCACTGCCGGCGGAGTAAGTACGATCGTGCCGTTCTATGGGTCGGAAAAGCGAATGGCGCCGGTCGAAAGCTACGTGCGAGTTTCGGATGAACCGATCTACGAGATCGGCGAAATCACCTTCCCGCACATCATTATTATTTTCCATCCTCAAGTCATTACCCACGGTAAGTCTTATACGATGCCGTTCTACTTCGGCTTGAAAGAAGACGGAATTGCGCTGATCAACAACGATGGGCCAATGAATCTCCATCGGGATCAAGCGGCTGAGCTGAAAGAGCGTCGGGCAAAGCTCTATTATTTCCCCGCGACAAAAATTTCATTGGAAGTGGCAGGGATGGATCTCGCCACCAATATGGCGCTGATGGGGTGTATCGGGGCGATTACAGGGTTGACGACCATGGGGGGGCTAGACCAGGCTGTGAAGGACCGGTTCCTAGGGAAAGGTTTCGTCGTGTCTGGCGGTACGGCCGCCCTCGACAGTGTCGTCGAGCGGAAGTTCAAGAAGAAGCAAGAACTGATTGAGAAGAATGTTGCCGTTATGCGGGCCGGATGGAACTACGCTGTTGATAATGGTTGGGCTGCGGCCGATGTCAAACGGGTGGAAGAGCCCGTTGCGGCAGCCACCGCGTAACCGGTTATCAAGGAGGCTCCATGTATCTCGTAGCCGATATCTGCGTTGAAATTTGTGCCGCGAAGAGTTGTAAGCTCTGTACGCAGTATTTTCCTGAAGCCAATACCATTCAATACAGCGATGAGATGGGAAAGGATCAGGGATTTAAGTACGGGTCTGCCTATGTGGCGGTGGATCGTTGCAAGGGCTGCGCACAATGTGTGTGGGTCTGTGACAACATGGCGAAGAACAATGCCATCAAGATGATCATGATCGATCAATTGCCGAAAGCGGCATTGACCGACAATATTACGTACGGCGAGAAGAGCACCACGGCGGTGTTGGCAAGTCCTGTTGTCGGGTAAGGAAAGGGAATCAGGCGTGGCAATCACACAAGATACGAGAGAGCGAATCATCGTGCCGGGCCCGGCGGGATTCCATCCGCCGTCTGCAGCTCAGTTAGGTGTCGACCTGCCAGATCCTGGGCAGGGGTTGTACTATGGCCTCCTTGAGCCGAACGAGGAAGTTGTCATTGAAGAGATGGCTCGAAAAATGCTGACGAGTCCGAATGCGACGATTTTCCCGGGCCCCCTGCTCTTGTGGGCCTGGAACGATCACGCGGTAGAAAAAGCAAAGGCGACATTGGAAATCGCCGCGCAGATTCCGGAAGTCATGATTATTCCGATGCCGGACTATCGTCCGAAGTATCCGAAGATCGATCCGGAAGAAGTCATCAATCCGAATCACCCCAATCTCACGATTTGGGGCAACAAGATCGAGGCCTGTATCTTCATCGGTGTGCATTGTCATTACGCCAATCTCACCCTTAAGATGATCCGGGCAGGAACCAATTGCTGCACTATGGCGATCTGCGCCGAACAAGGCCATGAGGATGCCATGCTCACGATTCGAGACTCCGATACTCTGAAGATCAAGCGTGTCGCGCAGATTTTTAAGCGTGTCCGCGAGCAGATGGGCATCAAGTTGCCGGAGAGCGGAGAGAATGTCCGTTTTACCGGTACGCAATCCAAGGTCCATGGTGGTAAGACCCATACCAATCCGATGGCGTTTGTTCCGACTCCTGGTGGAGCGGGCAGCGCAGCGATGTTCGGCCATTCTGCAGACCAGATGAAGCGAGAAGGGTAGGCTGAGCAAGCAGCTCACCGTCCATATAGAGAGGTGCGAATATGAGCGAAACCGAAGTGAAGACCAA
>CAZXNN010000636.1:0-1946 GCA_964641915.1 uncultured Nitrospira sp.
AATCAAACAACTGCGCTGAGGGTAGCCCCATCCGTTTTAAATTGACTTTGCCCTCCTCTCGTAGATGCGAATCGGCAATAACCTCACCAGCGCGATTGATGAATTGGTACTCGATCCGCACACCCGACCCCCATTGTGCCTGTAAAGCGACTGCGGTCTGCACAAAAGAGTCCTCTAGCACCGAAAGCGAGATCCGAGATGTAATGACCCCCAGGAATTCGCCCGACTTCCCTTTGATCGGAGCAGTCAGCATCGCCGCAATGACGTCGTGTGAATCTTCTGAGACTCTAGGCTCCACAGCATCAACACCCTCAAAATCCCTCGCCGACCGAAACCAATGACGACTGCCCCTGTCCTGTCCAAGGCTTTCAGAATCCGTTGCGGCAATGATTCGACCGGTTGCGTCGACGACGGCAATCCACTCGTATACCGGGTACGCGTCAGCCATCCACTGCAAATACTCTGTCATCGCCGCCACATTGCGCTCCTGGAAGGTCCGGGACCGGGCCAGCATTTTGATATCGCCGTATCGTTCGTGCAGCTGCAGATCCATCTTGCCCGCGATCTCGACCGCCGCCAACGCGAGACTCTGGCCTGCAGCCGCTATCAATTGACGCTCGATGTAGTGCAAGATAATGGCACCCACTGTAAAGCTCCCCGCCAGAAGGGCAAGGATCAGGGTGGATACCGTTCGTGAGGAATGCCGAACTGTCGACCGGTACCGATGTATAGGTGGTTTATCCTCCATACGTTCTATCAATCCACGCAGGGCATAGCGAGCCCATCTCCCTCCTCATGTCTTCCCACCATCCACCTGGTACATGAAGCTCATAGATGGATCTCTATCCCCGCACTTCATCGCGATCTCCGTCGTAGCGAAGGAACAAAGTTCTCTTTTCTTCATGCTTCGCATGAGCCGCTTAGCGGCTCTCGGCTCCACCTCCAGACGCTTCGATTTCCTGCGGCACAATGTGTGGCCGTTGGATTGTAGACGGTTCCAGCGCCTGCAGCGCCTGAGCGCCCTCGTCCAAGAGATCCGCAACGCAGACGAGGGTCACGCCAAGTTGCTTCGCTGCCTCCTCCCAGTGTTCCTGTCGAGCGAGACTCAGAAATCGCTGGAGCTGTTCATCCGTAATCCCTTTCTTGGCCTCAATCATCAAATGAGCGACTCGTGACATAGTCGACTCCAATCGCTAATGATCAGTTATTTGCACTCGGCTTGCCATGTGATCGGGCTGAATCGTTAACGCCCATATAGGTTATGAAAAGGATGAACGTTACCTGTCGGGACATGGCTTCCCAGGCAACTAGAATTCCTCGAACTCCGCCTCTATGGCGCGGCGATTCTTCCCGTTGACGGCTTCGACTCCGGACAGTTCATGAAAATGGCCCGAGTCATGAGTCTTGGCGCCCAACACTTGCTTTTTCGCCGCAGATTTGGACGCGCTGGCCTGCACAACCGGCTTGCCAGGCGCCCTGATGACGGGACGTGGAACGTCCTGCTTAACCGTCGCGTGGGATGTCTGCTGGTTTTCGGTCTGATTGATCTTGAAGACCTCCACCTGCTGCATCAGTTCCTTGGCCTGTTCCCTCATGGACTGGGCTGCGGAGGTGGTCTCTTCCACCAGCGCCGCGTTCTGCTGCGTGGTATCGTCCATCTGCATGATGGCTTTGTTCACTTGGTCGATCCCACTAGCCTGCTCCTGCGAGGCCGCACTGATCTCGGCAATGATGTCCGTGACCCGCTTGACCGACGCCATGATCTCATCCAAAGTCGCTCCGGATTGATTGACATACTCGCTGCCCTCGGTGACCCGCTGGATCGATTCGTTGATCAAGCCTTTGATCTCCTTGGCCGCGGTGGCCGAGCGCTGCGCCAAGTTCCGCACTTCGGCTGCCACCACAGCAAACCCGCGTCCGTGTTCGCCCGCCCGCGCCGCTTCCAC
>CAZXNN010000637.1:0-1940 GCA_964641915.1 uncultured Nitrospira sp.
TCACGATTTCTGACGACGTCACGACCATCGCAAACTGCGGGTTACTTTCCGATCGTACATATTCCACCTTTACCGATACGACAGCCTGCCAAGCCTTTTCAAGATCGATCAGCGCCTGCAGCAGGAGCTTTTTGATCACGCGTAACTGCACAGGAGTAAAATCTCGTCCTTCCGGCTTCACATGAGTTTGCCCCTTGCCACCGAAGAAATAATCGATGATCAAGTAGACGAGAAATGCATCCATCACATAGAGCGCGCTACCGCGCAAGGGGGACATGTGAAACACATTCAGTGAAGATGGCTGCGGGATTTTCTTGAGAAATTCGCCGAACTTGATCACTTGAGTCCCGACCACCACAAAATCAATGGCGTCACGAAACATATTGGTCCAGGCCACGGATTGCCGGCGAATAAACCGATCGTTGATCATTTCCATCGTGGGCATTCGCCCACGAATGATCCGCTCTTGATTGAATAGATCGTATTGCGCGACTCCCTTTGCGGTCGTTTCACCTTCCTTGGGAGTGGTGTCGACTTCTCCCGAGACGACTCCCTTCAAAAGGGCATCAATTTCGTCTTGCGATAGGATCTTTTCCATGTGAGCGATCTTTACTGAACGACGAAATCCGTGAAATACGCGGACCGCACACCCGGCTTGGGGAGCAGGCCATTGATCCGTTGCGTAATCTCATCTCGCAATTGAAACTTCCCTTGGGTGGTTCTCACGGCATTCACATCCTTACTGCTGAGTAACACCAGGACTGCGTCGCGGACCTGGGGAACCCGGGCGGACAGATCGGCCGAAACCGCATCACTGTCGACTTCAAGCTTGACGGTCAGCTTCAAGTAGCGAACGTCCGGAACGTCAGCCAGATTCACAATGAACGGATCCAAATCGAACATCACCCCTGGGGCGGCAGTCTGTCCTGGCTTTCCACTTGTTCCGCCTTGTGGGTCGGGTTTAGCCGCTGTCTCAGTCTTATGCTCCTCGGTATGTTCCGCATTTTTATCGGATCCGCCGAAGAACTTGACGGCGACAACCGCTCCTCCCACACCAAATAGGAGGGCAACCACCGACACAATAATAAGCAACTTGATCGGGAGTGCCGGAGCGAGGGCCGCTCCAGCGGTTTTGTCGTCCGTCTCGGCTGCATCTGCCATAGCTCCTCCTTGAAGGCCTCATCGCCCCCGTGAAGCAACTGCAATGCATATGCCATTGAACGGCTTGTGGCTGCGGGCCATAGGGCTTCACAATAGATGTATTTGACAGGAGGTTTTGTGAGAGGTCGGCCAGGTCGCCGGCACCTTCCCGCTATACCGTCAGGCGAGTCGTTGACACCGTCAAGAAACTGACATGATGAGAAGACGCTGGGGGGCGACCAGTGCCCCCACTAGCGCTCGGTGCCTGGGGGCGAGGCCCGGGAAGAATGTTCCTCCCGGGCTACAACCGATACATCTATCGTTTCAGATTCACCAACTCTTGAAGCACCTCATCCGAAGTCGTGATGACCCTCGAATTCGCCTGGAACCCTCGTTGGGCTGCAATCATCTCAATAAAACTTTCGCCCAGATCGACATTGGACAACTCAAGCGTGTTCGCAAGGACTCTTCCAAGACCAGCAGACGTGGCTGCCCCGATCAACGGTTGTCCCGATGTACCGGATTCAGCAAACGTGTTTTTCCCGGTTCGCACAAGCCCGAGCGGATCAGGGAATCGTGCCAAGGCTAACTGGGCCAGCGGCCGGACCTGCCCATTCGAGAATCGTCCATTGATCATCCCGTTGGTCTCCACACTGAATGTCTGGAGCGCTCCGGCCCCAAATCCATTTTGAGATTGCTGAACCAGCCCTGAGGCGGCACCAAACTGAGTAGTCAAGTTCATGCCGTTCCCCCCATCAGTCGTGACACTTGTACCGAAATTGAAGCCAATCGCTTGATCG
>CAZXNN010000638.1:0-1929 GCA_964641915.1 uncultured Nitrospira sp.
AGTCGTGAAGAGACCAGCGACACCGGGTTCACGCGTCGCGGAAATCTCCCCGGTGGATCCCGGCAGTTCAGCACCAATTGATTCCCCACCAACACTCTCCCAATCCTACAATCCCGAGGATGCCCCACCTGAAACAGAAATGTTACCTCCGCCGGAGCCGCAAGAGTCACCAAACACAGACACCCGATAAGCTTGGGCTAGTCCGCATTATTTATGACGGTTCGTCGCCCGTCGACTAGCTCAGGGTCTCGAGCACCATCAAGCAACGAAATCACCAAGCCGCGTCATGAGACCATCGCGGATCCCGGACGACCTGAAACATACTCGTGCCGTACGTCAAGAGTCTAAGAGGTGAGCTCGCAGGCTACCGGCCTGTCGCAATAGCGGATCGCCGATGACGGCAGACGTATTCATGAATAGTGTGGGCTAGAAGCCTGTCCAAGATCCGAGTTTCATTTGTCGATACAACAAGAATCCGTATACTACAACGGGAAGGACAGGAGGCTGCGCACGATGCCCAAGATAGATGAACTCTTCCGCATAATGATAGAGCATGGGGCCTCGGACCTGCACCTGATTGCAGGACAAGCCCCCGCATTTCGTATCCACGGTGAGCTGGAACGTCTCCCGGGGAATGCGATCCTCGACAACCAAGCGCTCCATGACCTGCTCTACGAGATCACTCCAGGACCGAAGAAGGAAGTGTTTGAATCAACAGGAGATGTGGACTTCGGCTATGAGATTCCCGGAGTCGCCCGCTTCCGGTCAAATTTTTTCAACCACAAGCACGGCGTTGGCGCCGTGTTTCGGAAGATTCCAACGACCATCGTCTCTGCCGAAGACCTCGCGCTGCCGCCTGTATTGACGCGTGCGGCTATGCTACGCAAAGGGTTGGTACTCATCACCGGTCCGACCGGCAGCGGAAAGTCCACGACGCTCGCAGCCATGGTCGATTATGCGAACCGCCACAGGAAGGACCATATTCTCACCGTTGAGGATCCGATCGAGTTCGTCCACCAGAGCAAGAACTGCATCGTCAACCACCGTGAAGTTGGCTTACACACCATCACGTTTGGATCTGCGCTGCGAGGAGCCCTTCGGGAGGATCCGGATATCATTCTCGTCGGGGAAATGCGGGATCTCGAAACGATCGCCTTGGCCGTCGAAGCTGCGGCAACCGGACACTTGGTATTCGGAACACTCCACACAGAGAACGCCGCCAAGACCGTGGACCGCATCATCGAAGTCTTTCCGGCATCCGAACAGCCGCAGATTCGGAATACCCTTTCCACTGCCCTGCGCGTCATCGTTGCGCAAAACCTCTTCAAGCGAATCGATCAAAAGGGTCGCTGTGCGGCCTTGGAGATCTTGGTATGCACCCCAGCCGTCAGCAACCTCATCCGAGACGCGAAGACTTTTCAGATTGCGTCGCAGATGCAAACCGGGAAAAACATCGGCATGCAGACGCTGGATGATGCCATTCAGGATCTCCTTACAAAAAAATGGATCTCCCCTGAAGAGGCTTATGAAAAGGCGATCGACAAGAATCGATTTGCCAAGCTCCTCAAAACCCCTCCGGATGTGCTCCAATAGCCTTACAGAGAGATCCTATACAGAGCGCTGACCATACACCTACGTGACGGTTCGCTGCGAAAATGGATCGAGTGAAGCGTCGCAGCGGCCTATCGGCCCCACCTGCGCGCCGCCCGCAACTGCAGCAGGAGTGCCCGTGAGTCACGCAGGCCGGAATGGCTCAGGGATGCTGAATTTCTTGGAGGACGAATTGTTTTGGGAGGAGTACCGGCAGGATCACCCCGATGGGGTCACCGCGCTTAATCGTCGTCGGCTTGTGCAGCTGTAACAGAAAATTCGCCGTGAAGGCTTCATAGTCGGACAACCAGGGATACTGGTTCGGCGTGCGCTTATACT
>CAZXNN010000639.1:0-1927 GCA_964641915.1 uncultured Nitrospira sp.
GACGCGCGGCGTGCTCAACGCGATTGCCGAAATTGAAGAGCTGTCGGGGCGCAAGATACTTGACGGCGAGAAGATCATTACCCCTTGTCGCGACGCCAAGACCGGCGTCGATATCTACATCTCGACCAGCAGCGCCGGCGGCGGATTGCAGATGATGGTCACGGGGGTCGTGCAGAACATGACGGGCGAGAGCGCCCAGCGGGCCGCACTCGGCGCCGGTGCCATCGTGATCGACGTGCTGGCCTCGAACGACGGCCGTCTGCCGCATGAAAAGATCGAGCGGATCAGGACGATGCGGCCCGACATGATTCTGATGTCCGGCGGAACGGACGGCGGTGCGGTGACGCACGTGGTCGAAATGGCGGAGTACATCGCGGCCGCGGAACCGCGCCCGCGGTTTGGCGCGACCTACAAACTGCCGTTGATCTATGCCGGTAACAAAGAAGCGCAGCCTCAGGTGCGGAAGATTCTGGGAGAGAAGGCGGCGCTCGAAGTGACGGACAATATCCGCCCTGTGTTGGAGAAAGAAAATCTGGCTCCGGCCCGTAATAAGATCCACGATCTCTTCCTTGAACATGTGATGCAGCAGGCGCCGGGATACAAGAAGCTGATTGACATGACTGGAGCGCCGATCATGCCGACACCGGCGGCGGTGGGCCTCATCATGGAAGCCATCGCCAAGCGGGAGCATTTGAATCTAATCGGCGTGGATATCGGCGGCGCGACGACCGACGTGTTCTCGGTCTTTGAAAGCGTCTTCAACCGGACGGTCAGCGCTAATCTGGGGATGTCCTACAGTATTTCCAACGTGCTGGCGGAGGCGGGGCTGGCGAACATCATGCGATGGGTGCCGTTCACGATCGATGAACAGACGCTCCGTAACCGCATTAAGAATAAGATGGTCCGGCCCACGACCATCCCGCAGACGATCGACGAATTGCAGATCGAGCAGGCGATCGCCCGCGAAGCCCTGCGGTTGGCCTTGATCCACCATAAGTCGCTCGCGACCGGCCTCAAGGGCGTTCAACAAGAGCGCACGATCTCTGACGTGTTCGAGCAGCAGACCTCCGGCAAGAGTCTCGTGGACATGCTCAAACTGGATCTGATCGTCGGAAGCGGTGGAATCCTGTCACACGCTCCGCGCCGCATCCAGTCGATGCTGATGATGGTCGATGCCTATGAGCCGCTCGGGTTCACGCTGCTCTCCGTGGACAGCATCTTCATGATGCCTCATCTGGGTGTGCTGTCGACGATCAATGAGAAGGCGGCGACGGATGTCTTCGTGCGGGATTGCATGGTCTATCTCGGCACCTGTGTCGCGCCGATCGAACAGTTGAACGACGGCGATCGGTTGGCGGACTACGAAATCACCTTTCCCGACGGAAGTGTTGTCAAGGATCAGCTGAAGATGGGCGAGTTGCGACTGTTCCCGCTCGGGCTGAATCAGAAGGCCAAGCTGGCGATGCAACCGGCGAAGACCGTGAACCTCGGGCAGGGCGCCGGTGTGCCGGTCAGCCGCGAGGTGCAGGGAGGAGTCGTCGGGCTCTTGCTGGACGGCCGTGGTCGTCCGTTGAAGCTGCCGACCGCTGAACCAGCTCGCGTCGCCGCGCTGACGAAATGGTTTAAGGCAGTGGATCTGTATCCAGGATGAGAGCAATCAGCGGTCAGCAATCAGCTCTCAGTGGGGAGAGCAGAAGGACCGTACGGCAGGAAGGTTTTTGCTGAAAGCTGTCGGCTGACAGCTAAGAGCTATCAGATCATGGCGCATTCATATACACCAGGACTCACCGTCACCGAGCAGACCGTCATCAGGCGGCGGCGGCAATTGCCGTTGCCCGGCACGGTGCTGGTCGCGGTCGGCGATACGGTGCAGTCCAATCAGCCGGTGGCCAGAGCCGAGTTGCCTGGCAAGGTCTATCCGTTGAAT
>CAZXNN010000640.1:0-1927 GCA_964641915.1 uncultured Nitrospira sp.
CCCCACCCTGACAATGCCGTACTGTGGATCCATCAGGAGAACTTCTTGGTAGGTATGGCCCATGACCACGACATAGTGGGACTTCCATTCATTGCCGGAGGAAAGCAGGGTGCGTCGGTCGAGCGTTTCCACCAAAGGCAGCTTTTTGCCAAAATAAGGCCCGCGCGGCAACCTCACAGCAACAATGACCGGACGTCCCTCACCAAGATGGGCCACCAACTGTTGCCAGGGATTCTTTTCCATGGTGACAGCAAAAGCGGTGAAGTGGTTGTCGAAAGCAATGTCCCTGAGCTGCAGAATTGGATAGCCTTGGTTGGATTGCGGAGGAAACCGCTCCCACACGTCCGACTCAGAGAACGGCTTCGCCCCGTCCTCCTGCCAATAATTCATGACACTGACGAGGGCTGCGGCCCCGCAGGAGATCTGCCGGCTTTGCTTGACGGCTCTGACTCCGCAATAGCGGAAACCTTTGTAATGGGAGGTAAAATCCTTGTCGGAAGTCGAAGTGACTCGTCCCGTAAGGCACCCAGCCGTCGAAAGAGCGAGGGCGAGAAACAACCCCATGAACCCCGCCAAGGGGATACCCCGATGATCTCGCATGGTGTGAAAAAACGCCAAAATGGAGGTGCCGAAACAAAACAGGGGCCGAAAAGGCACCGGGAAAGAACCCCGGGCTCACTTTTCCAGCTGGACACCCCGCCAGAACAAACTCCCCTCGCGTGTCGAATTGTCATTGTTGGGAATTTCGGTACCCGCGAGCTTCGAGACATTGCCATCCAGAAAGGCGGCGATAACCCGGTCTTCTTCATAGCGGACTTCGCCCGCATCCCTGATTTTTTGCACATCGCCCGCCATGACGGTATTCTGATCCTCGCAATCAATGAAGAGCATGGCGGAAGGGGCGATGAATTTCCCCCGGGACTTTTCGGTCATGAAATCACCCTTGCTGATTTCGTCGGGTTTGAGGTTGGCATTCATCGCATAGGAATGATGATACCAGTTCCGGTCCTGGGGGCGCCGCTTGACCGAGGCCATGTTTTCGAAAATGGTTCCCACCAGATGGTCCCCCTGCTCCGCTTGCCCAGTGCCACCTTTGGATTTAAAGGACTGGAAAGCCGCCTGTTCCTTGTCGGGATCATCATTCCCGATATAAACCTGGGCGAAGATGACCCCGTCGAGCCACAGGCCGCTACCGCCCACCAAGTCCCAGTAATCGGGCAAATCGGTTCCCCCTTTGTATTGAGGGGAAGGGAGCTTGTCCCCATGATCCGCCGCCCAGGAAATGGTCGCGTTGGTCATGGCCTTCATGTTGGAGATGGTCGTCGTTTCGTAGCCCTTGTTGATGATTTTGGTCACGGCAGGATACGCGATGCTCATGAGCAACACCAAAATCAGGACCACGACCATGATCTCCACCAAAGTCATCCCGCGATTCATCGCCCTTCCGCCAGCCGTCGATTTAAAATTTTTCATGCCTTGCTAGACGGCAGCCTACCAGTTATTACCACACCACGTCAAGGAAACCCGGCCGGGAGAACAAAAAATTATATCCCCAAGGAATTTCATCACCTGGCAACTGCCATGCCAGCCGGAGGTACGTGGATGCGGGAAAGCAAAGCGGTGCCAGACGACGTAGTTTCCAGTGTTCCCGATGCAATTCAAACGCCATTCCTTCACGTCTCTCGTATTGCTCACGCTACCGGTTTGGGTGGATGGCTTCGCGGCTCCACAGACAGCCCGCGGCGAGGATCCCATCGCCCACGGGGCGGTCGTTTACCGCAAGTTGTGTCTCGAGTGTCACGGAGACAAGGGTCAGGGCGTGGAGGACAAAGCCAAACCGCTCCGCGGCAACCGCGATCTGGAATCGCTGGCGGGACGGATTGAGCGAACGATGCCGGAAGACAATGAGGATGCTTGCATCGGAGCC
>CAZXNN010000641.1:0-1923 GCA_964641915.1 uncultured Nitrospira sp.
CGTGCGGATGAGATCAAACGCAGCGAATTGGACAAGACCTTGGGGCGGCTCGCACACCTGCCGGTGCAGGATCGGGAGCTTGTCGAGGGGTTAGCCGCGTCGATTGTGAACAAGATGATTCACGGGACGATGGTGACGTTGAAGTCCGAGGTGAATTCGTCGAGCGGGGTGGCGTTTGTCGAAGCCGCGCGCCGCTTTTTCAGTCTTGAAGCGGCACAGCCTCCCGAGCCGCGTGGAGACTCAACGGTCGAACCATCATCCTGTCTCGGCCACGATTTGAGTGAGCCTCTCATTGAGCAGGTTCCTTCCCGGACGGCCGGTCGGAAGCAACCGTAGAACTGATGTAGGAGTGAGACCTGTGTCGACACCAACCGCCGCACGAACCACACTGGTTCTGGGCACCAGGGCGAGTAAGCTGGCGTTGCAGCAGAGTGAGTGGTTTCAGGCGCAGATACAGGCGATTGCGCCTGATATCACGGTGACGCTCACCCGGATACAAACGTCGGGCGACAAGATCGTCGATGTGCCCCTCGCGAAGATCGGCGGAAAGGGCCTGTTCGTCAAGGAAATCGAAGAAGCCCTGTTGAGCGGCGACATTGATTTTGCCGTGCACAGCATGAAAGACGTCCCGACGCAGTTGCCGGACGGGCTGGAGATTCTCTGTGTGCCGCCGCGCGAAGATTCGCGGGATGCGTTGATCAGCCGAACTGGTTGCAGCTTTCAGGAGTTACCCGTCGGAGCCCGTGTAGGATCGAGCAGCCTGCGCCGTCAATCGCAGTTTCTTCACGCGCGTCCGGATCTCCGGATCGAGATGCTTCGGGGCAATCTCGATACCCGGTTGAAGAAACTCAAGGAAGGGCAGTTCGATGCGATAATCCTGGCTGCTGCCGGGCTACGGCGTTTGGGATGGACGGAAGAAATCACCGAATATCTCGATCCGCAACTCTGTCTCCCGGCTATCGGGCAAGGGGCCTTGGGCATTGAGGGGCGGTCGAATGATCAGTTTGTGCGCTCCATTCTGAGCCGGCTCACCCATCCGCCGACGCAGGTGGCGGTGACGGCGGAACGAGCGTTGTTGCATCGACTGGAGGGAGGCTGTCAGGTGCCGATCGCAGCCTATGCGACATTGACGAACGACCAGGTGCACCTGGAGGGACTGGTGGCGAGTGTGGACGGCAAGACCGTTATCCGGGATGCCGTGCAAGGGACGAGGGCTGAGGCGCAGGTCTTGGGTACCAGGCTGGCGGAGCGGTTGCTTGCGCGTGGTGCGGACAAGATTCTGGGCGAGATTTATGGAAGGGCCTGATGGCAGGTAAGCCACGAATAGGCAGAGTCTATCTGGTCGGGGCCGGACCGGGAGATCCGAAGCTCCTGACCTTGCGCGGCAAGGAATGCCTTGAGCTGGCTGATGTCGTGCTCTATGACTACCTCGCGAATCCTGCGTTGCTGTCTCATGCTCCGCTTCATGCCGAGCGTATTTATGTGGGCCGGCGTGGGCGCGGACAATACCAGCCCCAAGAAACCACCAACCGCATGCTCGTCGAGCGGGCTCGGCAGGGACAGATCGTAGTCCGGCTGAAGGGCGGTGATCCGTTCGTGTTCGGTCGCGGGGGGGAAGAAGCGGAAGCGTTGGCCGCCGCGGGCGTGTCTTTTGAAGTGGTGCCCGGCGTGACGGCGGCGGTGGCCGCTCCCGCCTATGCCGGAATTCCCGTAACCCATCGGACGATGGCATCGACCGTGACGTTTGTCACGGGCCATGAGGATCCCGATAAGCTCACCACCGCGCTCGAGTGGCCACGGCTGGCCAGTAGTCACGGCACGCTGGTGTTCCTGATGGGGATGAAAAACCTTCCTTCGATTGTGTCGAATCTTATCGCCGAAGGCCGTCCGTCGACGACCCCGGTCGCATTGATTCGATGGGGA
>CAZXNN010000642.1:0-1919 GCA_964641915.1 uncultured Nitrospira sp.
ATGCCTCCGGAAAAAGACCGGTGTTCGGCGGAACATCACGATTCCAGGAGGACCCGCACTGGCAGGATCACGTGCCCTTCTATGAATATTTCCATGGCGACAACGGCGCCGGCATCGGCGCAAGCCACCAGACGGGATGGACGGGATTGGTCGCGAAATTGATCCAGCAGTCGGGAGAATGAAGAAGCTGAGCGCTGACAACAAGGAGCCAGCTGTGAACATCAACGCCCAAGATTGCCAGAACCTGGACCGCGCACTCAGCCTCGAATGGCTCGAAACGAACGGGCGTGGAGGATTCTCGTCCGGCACCGTCTCGGGAGCCAACACTCGCCGATATCATGCGCTCTTATTGACTGCGCGCAAGCCGCCGAGCGAACGGTTCGTGCTGGTGAATCAGGTGGAAGACTGCCTCGATCTCGACGAGCAATCCTTCCCGCTCTCCACCAATTGCTATCCTGATACTGTCCATCCGTCCGGCTATCACGTCTGTACAGGGTTTACGACCGATCCCTGGCCTACCTGGACCTTTGTCTGCCACGACACAACCGTCCAACGTGAGATCTTCACAGTCCATGGACGTGATCTCGTCATCGTTCGATGGAGCTTGCTTGGCAAGAAGAAGCAGCGAGCTATTCTCCGCGTCAGGCCGAAGCTCAGCGGGCGCGACTACCACGCGACGCATCACGAGAATGGAAGGCTATCGACGGAATCTTCGATCGAAGCAGGGACCGTCATCTGGCAGGTGTATCCCGATCTCCCTCCGATCCGAGCGTTTCATGCCGGTGACTATCGCCATGCCCCGGAGTGGTATCGCCAGGTTGAGTTCCCCATCGAGCAACAACGCGGACTCGACCATAGGGAAGATTGGTGGTCGCCTGGAGAGTTCACGTTCAGCCTCACACCGGGATCAACCGCGACCTTGGCCTTCACCAGCGAAACCTTCGACAGGCTCGATGTCTCTGCCCTTACCAAGCGTGAGCGGGCGCGTCGAACCCGGCTCACGCAAGCTGCCCCGAACGCCGATCCTCTGGCTGGCACACTCTGGCGTGCCACGGATACCTATCTGTCCGAACGAGGCGATCGGCAGACGGTGATCGCCGGCTATCCCTGGTTCACCGACTGGGGGAGGGATACCTTCATCTCGTTACCGGGGCTCTGTCTCGTGACCGGTCGATTGGAGGTCGCCTGGCAGATCATCGCCGCATTTGCCGCCCACGTCTCAGAAGGTATGATCCCGAATCGCTTCCCCGATGCCGGCGAGCAGCCGGAGTACAATACGATCGACGCCTCACTCTGGTTCATCCATGCCATTGATCGCTACTTCGCTGCGTCCCGGGATGACTCCCGTGTCCGCGGCACGGCCTGGCCTGCCATCAAACAGATTCTCGATGGCTATCGGCGCGGCACACGTTACGGGATTCGAATGGATGACGACGGCTTGATCACCGGGGGAGCTCCCGGCGCCCAACTGACCTGGATGGATGCGAAGATCGGTGACTGGGTTGTCACCCCGCGGCATGGCAAACCGGTAGAAATTCAAGCCTTGTGGATTTACGCCTTGGGGGTCGGAGAAACCCTTGCCCGTCTGTTCGGCGAGGCATCGTACGCCGATCAATGCCGGGCAGATCGGCAACGAGCCGCAGCCTCTTTTCAGCAGCGCTTCTGGTACGAACAAGGCGGCTACCTGTACGACGTCATCGACGGGCCGGAGGGCAACGACACCTCCTTGAGGCCCAATCAGCTCTACGCCATCTCCCTGGGGAACGCCCTGGTCCCGCGCGATCGTGCGCAACGCATCCTCCGGCTCGTGAAGAAACAGCTCGTCACTCCGGTCGGAGTTCGCACGTTGTCACCGGACGATCCGCGCTATCGCCCCCGTTACGAAGGAGGCGTGCCGGAACGAGACAGCGCCTATCATC